>NZ_CALXHK010000001.1:0-100571 GCF_944388085.1 Candidatus Allofournierella excrementigallinarum
GCCACCTCCAGCACCACGTCAGCTCCCCCGTGGTCGGAGTTCTCCCCCACAAACTGCTGGCACTCCTCCGGACGGCAGACCAGCACCTGGGGGTAGTGCTCCCGGACAAACTGCCGTCTTGCTTCCTCCCGCTCGCAGACAGTAACCCTCCTGGGGCTTTTCAGCAAGGCACACAGCAGGGTGCAGATGCCCGTGGGCCCCGCGCCGATGATCAGCACCGTGTCCTCCGGCCGGATCTCCGAAATGCGGGCCGCCCAAAACCCGGTGGCCAGAATATCCCCCACAAACAGAGCCTGCTCGTCCGTGACCCCCTCCGGGATCTTGTTCAGGCCCTGGTCCGCATAGGGCACCCGCACATACTCGGCCTGGCCGCCATCGATGCGGCAGCCCAGGGCCCAGCCGCCGTTCGGGTCGGTGCAGTTGTTCACCCAGCCGTGGCGGCAGAAATAGCACTCGCCGCAGAAGGTCTCCACATTCACCGTCACCCGGTCGCCGGACTTCACGGTGGTCACGGCGGCGCCCACCTGCTCCACCACGCCCACCATCTCATGGCCCACGGTGACGCCGGGCACCGCGCGGGGCACGCTGCCGTGCTTGATGTGCAGGTCGCTGGAGCAGATGCTGGCCAGCGTCACCTTCACGATGGCGTCCCGCTCGTCCTGCAGGACCGGCTTGGGTTTTTCCAGCAGCTCGAACCTGCCCTTTTCCACATATGTATATGCCAGCATGATGTTCCCTTCCCTTTCTTCGGGGCCGCCTTGCCGCGTCCCCTGCGCTTTTACATCCATTTTAGCACATCCGTTCAAGGGCGGCAAAAAAGAGGGTCAGGTTTCCTGCCCGCCGGGCGGCTGCGCTTTTGCCTTTCACCGCGCGCTGCGCAGCGTTTGCTGCCAGGGGCGCTGTTTGTTTTATGCCAGTTCCATATAGCCCCGCAGCGATCCCATAAAAATGCGGGCCATCTCTTCGGGAGATTCGGCAAAATCGTTTTCCACCCAGGCGCAGAGCATGGCGGCGGACGCGCCCGAAAAGAAATAGGGCTGGTATTTGTTGTTCAGCACCTGCAGATGGCGGATCTGCTCCAGCGTCTGGCGGTAGAACGCCACGCTCACCCGGTCCAGCAGACCCCGCCGCAGAAGCACCCGCAGCTGCCGGCGGTACTTCAAGGCCGTTTTGAAAAAATGCCGGATGCACTCCTCCACATTGGCCGGGGACATGGCCTCCCGGGGATAGGCCTCGGTGAACACTCCGTCCAGGAAGCGGTCGATCACCTCGTCCATGGTGAAATAGTTGCGGTAGAACGAGGCGCGGCACACCCCGGCCCGGTCCACCAGATCCTGCACGGTGATGTGAGTATAGTCCTTTTTCTCCAGCAGCTCGAACATTGCGCCGGTGATGTATTCCTGCACCCTGCTTTTGGCCATGAGTCAGTTTCCCCCATTCTGTTTCATTTGCCTTCCGGGCGCTTTACGCGGCCCTTTTTTCATTATATAATTTTTTCACAATATAGACAAATGTCTACATAGACAAATGTCTACTGAAAGGGAGAATCGAACATGAGCGAAAATGGGACGGACTTGATGGATTACGCAGGCAAGGTGTGTGTTGTGACCGGCTCTGCCAGCGGCATCGGACGGTCGGTGTGCGAGATGCTGATCGCCCAGGGCGCTGTGGTCTACGGGCTGGACCGCAACGAATATCTGCCTGAGGGCATGGCACAGTTCATCCCCACTGACCTGGCCGACAAGGCGAGCATTGACCACGCCTTTTCCCTGCTGCCCGCGCGCATTCACTGCTTCTTCGGCGTGGCGGGCCTGTCCGGCGCGAAGACCGACTGGTGGACCACCTTCACCGTGAACTTCAGCGCCAACAAATACATCACCGAAGCCTATCTGGAAAAGCGGATGGAGGCAGGCGACGCCATCGCCTATGTCACCTCCACCGGCGGCCTGATGTGGGAAAAGTGGCAGAAGGAGTACCGCGCGGTGATGGACTGCTCCACCTGGGAAGAGATGACCGCCTTCATGAAGAAGGTCGCCCCCAAAAACGGCGTCGGCATCATGGCCTACTCGCTCTCCAAGCGGGCAATGAATTACTACACCAACAAAAAGGCTGTGGAACTGGCGTCCCGCGGCATTCGCGTGAACGCGGTGCTGCCCGGCTCCACCGACACCGGCATGAAGCAGGAATTCGAGAAGATGGCGGGCGGCAAAGAGGCCCTTCTGCGGGAGAACGGCACTGCCGGCCGTCTTGCCTCCCCCGCCGAGATGGCCGAACCCCTGCTGTTTTTGAACTCGCCCATGGCCCGGTTCGTCTCCGGCCAGCTGCTGATCGTGGACATGGCCAACAACTGCCAGATCGTTCTGGGCTACAAAAAGAGCCGGCTGAATGTTCCGGTGGCGCTGAAGCTCTACAACACGAAATTCTTCCAAAAGCAGCTGCAAAAGCAGATCTGAAACGACAGGCCCGCATTACTAAAAGCGCGGGGCCGAGCAGAATGGTTGCTCGGCCCCGCGCTTTTTATTCAGATGTCCGTTTCGCAGGGAACAACGTCCCCGCTTTTTTGGTCCGCCCGCGCCTCATAGAGTCTGCCGCGCCAATAAAAGCGGAAGCGCAGGGACTTCCAGCCGGTGGGCAGCCGGGGCGAAAGGACGGGGCCCTGCGGCCCAAAGCGCAGGCCTGCAAAGCCGAACACCGCCGCCTGCCAGGTCTCGCCCAGGCCCGCCAGGTGCAGCCCCTCCTTGCCGGTGTTGCCCATGACCTCCCGCAGGTCAAGATACAACGCCTTTTCAAAATAGCGCCAGGCAGCATCGTCATACCCGTTCTGGGCGGCAAAGAGGGCGTGACTGGCAAAGCTGAGGGTGGAATCATGCAGGCACTTGGGTTCAAAATCCTCCCAGGCGTTTTTCTTTTCTTCCCCGGTGAACCGATCCGGCAGGCGGGTCATCAGCAGAAGGGTGTCCGCCTGTTTGATGACCTGATAGCGCTGCAGGCGGTCAAAGCAGACCTTGTGGTAGCTGGCCTCGTCCCCCTCTTTGAGCGCCGCCGGGTCCACCGGTTCCAGCAGATGGAAGGTGTCATCCGGCCGCAGCCGCCCGGTGGCCGGGTCGCGGGGCACGGGGATGGCCTCCCGCAGTTTCCGCCAGCCTTCGGTCTCCTTTTCCGAGAGGCCCAGCGCGGCGTACCGCTCCGGCTGCTCCTTGCGCAGCGTTTCTGCCGCCGCCAGGGCCAGGTCCAGGTTATGGCGCGCCATCTCGCCGGTGAACAAGTTGTTGCTGGTGATGCCGCAGTATTCATCCGGTCCCTTGCAGAACAGCAGGTTCTCCTGCCCGGCGCCCGGCTCCGTGGTGTAGCGGCTGCGCCAGAAGCGGGCCGTCTCCACAAACACCTCCCGTGCGCCGGGGGCAAAGGTCTCGTCGCCGGTGGCCTGCAGGTACTGGTCCAGCGCATAGGCCACGTCGGCGGTGATGTGCACCTCGCTGGCCCCGATGTCCCAGCTTTCACACTGCTCGCTGCCGTCAAAGGAGGCCATCCAGGGATAGCGGGCCCCTGCGCCGTTCATCTTCCTCGCGTGGGCTTTGGCCTGGGGCAGGCAGTTCACCCGGTACTGGGCAAGGCTGCGGGCAGACGCCGGCTGTGTATAGAGAAAGAAGGGCAGCATGAAGAGATCGGTATCCCAGAAATAGCAGCCCTTATAGCGGGCATGGGTGAGCCCCCGCGCCCCGATGTTCACCGTGTCGTCTTTTCCGCTGCAGCTGGCAGTGAGCTGATAGGCCAGATAGCGCAAGGCGGTCTGGGCGCTTGCGTCCCCTTCCACCTGCACATCCATCACCTGCCAGAGGCGGGCCCAATGACGCTGCGCCGCCGCCAGCAGTTCCTCCCAGCCCTCCCCTTCTGGAGCAGACGCGATGCGGGGGTCTTTGTCCCGGCTGGTGAACAGGGCCGTCGTCTTTTCCACCACCAGCGGCCCGCCATCGCCTTCCACGACAAGGCCCAGCGCCTCGCCCGGGCGGTAGAAACTGCCGGCCACCGCCCCGCCCCTGACACGGAAGGTCAGCTGCTGACGCAGTTCCAGGCAGGTGGTGCGGCTGCGCCAGCGGCCCGCGACCATATTTTCTTCAAACTGCGGCTGCAGCTCCTCCATCAGCTGCACCGTCTCGGTGTTCTCCTTCACCTGGTCGTCCGGCACCGGGCAGTTGCAGCTGGCGGAGTAAATGCCGCTCTCCAGCCGCAGCTGCGCCGGGGCCAGGGGTTCCACCGTCAGCCGCTGGGCCAGCAGCGCCGGCCGTTCCGGGTCAAAGAAACGCTCCTCGCTCACCTTCAGCGCCGCCGCCTCCCCTTGCAGCCGGTATTCCAGCCGGAGCAGCCCTTTGTCCAGTTCCAGGGTGCGGCGCACACTGCCACAGAGGGCAGCCTCCTTCCCGTTCACGGTGAGGTGATGCCACACCGGGGTGGGCAGATGGATGACGTCGGTGATGCCGGGCTTGATCTCATCGAACATGCCCGCCAGAAACAGCCCTTGCCGCACCGGACTGGGCTGAGGGTCCCCCGCGGCGTAGCCCCGCACGCCCATGCGGCCTCCGCCGCAGAAAAAAACGCTCTCCAGAAAATCGTCCTGGAAGGGGCCGTCCGCCCAAATGCGCCAGTCCCTCAGGCGGATGTCCTCACGCATCCTCTTTCCCTCCCTTCAGCGCCCGGCGCAGCGCGTAACACACAAAGCCTGCGCAGGTGGCGAAAGCCTCGCCGGTGGTGCACTCGCCGGTCACTTCATCGATGCTCTCGCAGGCGATGCCGTTGTCCATGGGCGCGGCGCGCAGGATGGCCAGGCTCTGCTCCACCCTGCCGCAGAGCAGGCTGTTGGCCACGCTGAGCAGCCAGGGATGGGGCGCGTGGGGGCAGCCGATCTCCGCGATGGGGCAGCCGGCAAAGCTGTAGCGGTATTCCGGTGCGCGGATCATCGCCACGGTGTTCTGCCACACCGGGTCGTCTTTTTCGCAAAAGCCCAGCTCGGCCAGCAGCTGCAGGCTCCCCGGCGGTTCGTCGTACACATCGCTGTTCCCCGCAAGGTCCACGCTCCAGGCGAAATAGGGCGCGCCGTCCGCGTTCATTTTCACGCAGTGCTCCCTCACCGCCCGGCGCACCGCCTCGGCCTCTTCGGCCAGCGCCGCCTTCTCCGGGTAAAGCCGTGCCAGCGCGCGCAGTGCACGCCAGACCAGCGCATTGTCGTAAGTGAGATAGGGATGGACCCGCTCGTCGTCGGTGGGCTGAAGGAAGGTCTCATAAAGGGGCGTGTCCGGATGGCGGCGGGCGGCCAGTTTCTCCAATATCTCCTCCACGCCCTGGCGCACGTCCTCTTTTTGCAGCACCGCCTGGTCACCGGTGGCGGCCACATACCGCTCCAGCGCCAGCACCGGGGCCATCAGCTCGTCCAGCTCAAAGCCCGGCTCCAGCACAGTGCCGTCGATGAAGCGGGAGTGCACCCCAAGGTTGCGCCGCTGGCGGCCGAACACATGGTCCAGCATCCGCCTTGCCAGCGCCGGGTCCGCCCCGAGGACGGCCGGGAAGCTCCAGAGCAGGCTGTCCCGGTCCCAATAGGCGGCGCTCACATAGTAGCGGGGGCTGCGGCTGGTGACCAGTACCAGCTCCTCGGTGTCCAGCGTGACGCCGGTGGAGAAGTGGATGCAGAAAAACAGATTGGTGTTGTACCAGCGGGTCAGAGCCTCGTCCCCCAGGTCGGCGCTGCGCCGCGCCAGCCAGCCGAGGGTGCGGGCCAGCTCGGTTTGCCAGCCCTGGCGAAGCATCTCCTTGGCGCTGGTGGCGGCGGAGACCTCCTCATAGCCAAAGCCCCACCACACCGTGGCCGCACAGCTTTCGCCGGGGCCAAGGTCCGCCTCATGGGTCAGCCGGTAGCGCACACCCTTTTCCTTCTGCTCAAAATCACAGCGGCAGGGCGCGTCGGACATGGGCGCAAAGGCGAACAGCGGCGTGCCGCAGGTCATGTCGAACACCGGGCCGTTGTTCCAAGGGCTGTGAAAGCAGCCGAGGCGGCCCTCGATGGGCTTTTCTTCGTTGACACAGTGCCAGGCCCCCGCCCAGCATCCCGAAAGGCCGAAGCGGACACCGCAGCCTTCGCCGGTGTTGCGCAGGACCAGACGGTAGCCGAATCCCCGCTCCCCCGTGGGGGCAAGCAGGGTGCCCTCCACTTCCAGCGGGCCCGCCTTGCAGTGAAACCGGGGCACCCAGAAGCCGAGCCGCTCCCAGCATAGGCCCTTTAACGGCAAAGCCTGACCGTTCACCTCCACAAAAGGCGCCATCAGGGCTTCATCCTGCGCGCCCCGCAGATCGATAAGGCCCTTGCATCCCATATATAAAAAGGTGACGTCCTCCACCGCGCCGCCAGCCTCGGCCAGTCTGGGGATGGAGAGCATCTCGTTGCCGGTGGGAAGGTATTTGTCCACCTTGAACACCTCCGCGATAAGATTAAGCGTTTAAACACGCTTCGTTGAGAAAAGTGTACCATAACCCAGAGCAAAGTCAAGCAATTTCACAAATTTTAAGAAAAGATGTTGACTTTTCTTCGTTGATTCGCTATGATGATATTGCAAAATGAATTTAACCGCTTAAATCACCAGCAAACATTTTGTGGAAAGGGGGAGGCCAAAATGCGCGCCACATTGAAAGACGTTGCACAGCTGGCGGGCGTTTCCTCCGCCACCGTTTCCTACGTGCTCAACGGCAAGCGCACCATCTCGGAGGACACCCGCCGCCGGGTGATGGAGGCCGTTCGCCAACTGGACTATGTCCCCGACCTGAACGCCCGGGGCCTGAGCATGCGGGACTCCAAGCTCATCGGCGTGGTGGTGCCCCAGACCGAACCGGGAGACCGGCTGATGTTTCAAAACAGCTTTTACAGCGAGGTGCTGGGCAGCATCGAATACCACGCCCGCCAGCAGGGATATCACATCCTCATCTCCGCCACCGACGCCAACGAGAGTTATCTCACCCTGGCCAAGCAGCGGAACCTGGACGGCATCATTGTCATCGGCATGTATCCCAGCGAGTTTTACCAGCAGATGAAAAAATCCCAGATCCCCATCGTGCTGATCGACAGCTACTGCAACGATTATTACTATCACAACATCCGCATTGACGATGCTTATGGCAGCTATCTTGCCACCCAGTATGTGCTGCAGTGCGGCCACCGGGAGGCAGCCTTCTTCTCCGGGTGCATCCAGGAGAACGGCGTGATGAAGAAGCGCCTGACCGGTTATCAGAAGGCGCTGGCGGAGTTTGGCGTGCCCTTTCGGGAAGAATACGTGTTTGAGGGCCAGATCGACTACGCCAGCGGCGTGGAGCTTGCGGGCAAACTGGTTGCAAGCCGCCTGCCGGTGACCGCGGTGGTAGCCGCGGCGGACATTCTGGCCATCGGGGCCATGAAAGGCTTTTACGAGGCGGGGCTTCGGGTGCCGGACAACATCTCGGTCATCGGCTTCGACGATCTGGAAGTCTCCCAGTACCTCACCCCGGGCCTCACCACCGTGCGCCAGCAGATCTCTCTCAAGGGCCAGCGGGCGGTGGAACTGCTGCTTAAGCACATCGCCCAGCCCGACCTGACCAAGCAGGAAGAGATCCTTCCCCTGCAGCTGGTGGAGCGGGGCTCGGTGCGCCGCCTGGGCTGAGGCCCTGATTACGGTTTGCCGCCGGGTGAACCCCGGCGAAAAATAAAAATGGTCTGCGCGGGTCCGGTCAAAAACACGCGCAAACCATACGCAGACAAGAACCCATGCAAGGCTCTTTCCGCATTTCTCATTTTACGCGAAAAGGGCCGAAAAAGCAACACACAAGGAGGAGAAACGATGAAAAAGCAAAAACGACTTTTCGCGCTCACAGCCGGTCTTTTGACGATCGCGCTGGCTTTCTCGGCCTGCGGCGGCGCGCCCGCCTCAACGCCCGGCTCTCAGTCCGCAGCGGCCCCGTCCGGCGGCGACGCCGCCGAACCCGTGACCATCACCTACTGCAACTTCAACGCCTCCGGCGGCAAGGAAGAGGTGTTGCAGGAGATGTACGAGGCGTTCCACGAGGAATACCCCAACATCACCGTAGAGATCGAGACCATCGGCTTTGACGATTACTTCACCCAGATGCAGACCCGCGTGGCCGGCGGCACCGCCCCCGACTGCTACGAGCTGAACATCGAGAACTTCGCGGCCTACGCCAACAAGGGCGTGCTGGCCGAGATCACCGATGTGGATCTGAGCCGCATCGACGAGACCGCCCTGAGCGCCTTCAATGTGGACGGCAAGCAGTACGGCCTGCCCGGCAACTTCTCCAATGTGGTGCTCATCTACAACAAGGACCTGTTCGACCAGGCAAAGGTGGAATACCCCACCGCCGACTGGACCCAGGAGGACGTGCAGGCGGCCGCCGAGGCCATCCGCGCCCTGGGTGACGACATCTTCGGCTACTACCAGCCGGTTACTTACAACGAGTTCTACAAAGTGGCCGCCCAGTACGGCGGCAGCCTGCTGAGCGAGGACGGCACCGCCTTCACCATCAACTCCGAGGCGAACGTGAAGGCCGCCCAGATGATGGTGGACCGCGTGCTGGAGAGCAACGTGCAGCCCACCGAAGTGCAGATGGGCGGCATGGGCGACTGGGATCTGTTCATGAGCGGGCGGCTGGGCATGATCCCCACCGGCATCTGGGCGTTCAGCAGCTTCGCAGAAGGCTGCGACTTTGCCTGGGACATTGCCGTTGAACCCGGCGCGGATCAGAAGGCCACCGCCTTCTTCTCCAACGCCTGTGTCATCAACGCCGACAGCCCCAACAAGGAAGCCGCCGCCACCTGGATCACCTGGCTGTGCTCCAGCGACAAAGCCGCCGAGCTGCGCATCGCCGCCGGCTGGGACCTGCCCGCCATCAACGACGAGGAAGCTCTGGCTCCCTATCTGGAGCAGACCCCGCCGGACAACCGGCAGGCCGTGTTCGATTCCCTGGATCATCTGGTGCTGCCTCCCACCATTGAGGACTACGCCCTCATGAGCGACATCATCGGCCAGAAGCTGGCCGCGGCCGCCGCCGGTTCCATGACCGTGCAGCAGGCGCTGGACGAGGCCCAGGCCGAATGCGAAGCCCAGATCACCCTGGCATAAATTTTCCGTGCGGGCGGGAGGGACGCATGCGCCCTCCCGCCCTAACTGTATCATCACAAAGGAGGTCCTTGGGATGACTGCTTCTCCCAAAGCCCGCACAAAGCGCCTGCACGCGGCCGGGCTGCGGGCCGCGCTGCCCTTTCTCGCGCCCAGTTTCGCCGGCATGCTGGTGTTCTCCCTTGTGCCGCTGATCATCTCCGGCGTCATCAGCCTCACCGACTGGAACGGTCTGGATGAGCTGCTGGCCCCCGGCATGTTCGCGGAGCATTTCGTCGGGCTGGATAACTTCCGGGCCATTCTGACCAGCAGCGAATTCTTGCAGGTGCTGGGCAACACCTGCCGCTACATCGTGCTGTATATCCCCTGCATGCTGGCCGCCTCCCTGGCGGTGGCCTGCCTGCTCAGCCAGAGCCGCCGGGGCGTGACCGCCTTCCGGGTCGTCTACTACATTCCCGTGCTCACCTCCTGGGTGGCCGCCTCGCTGATCTGGAAATCGGTGCTCTCGCCCCAATACGGCGCGCTGAACAATTTCCTGGCGCTTTTCGGCATTCAGGGCCCCGGCTGGCTGCTGGATGAAGCCTGGGCCATGCCTGCCATCGTGCTTGTGTCCGTGTGGAAGGACATGGGCTTTTTCGGGCTTATCCTGCTTTCGGGCATGATCGGCATCGACCGGGGCTATTACGAGGCCGCCTCTCTGGACGGGGCCGGCCCCTGGGCCAGGTTCTGGCGCATCACCCTGCCGCTGATGACGCCGGCCATCTTTTATGTCCTCATCGTCAGCCTCATCAACGCCTTCCAGCTGTTCCCCCAGATCATGATCATGACCGACGGCGGCCCCAACGGCGCCACCCAGGTGATGGTGGAGCGCATCTACAAATACGGCTTCCGTTACTACCGCATGGGCTACGCGGCGGCCTTCTCCTGGATCCTGTTCGCTATTATCATGGTGTGCACCTTCATCCAGATGAAAGGGCAGAAAAGGTGGGTGAATTATGACACGTAAACGCTTTTCCGGCTCAGCGTTTTATTACGCTGCGGCCATACTGCTGGCGCTGATCGCCCTGGTTCCCTTTGCATGGATGATCTCCACCTCCTTCAAGAGCCGGGGCGCGCTGATGTCCATCCCCATCGAGTGGATCCCGGAAGAGCCCACTCTGGACGCCTATTTCACGGTGTTCGAGCGGTTCCCCTTCCTGCGCGCCATCGGCAACAGCCTGCTCATCGCGGTGTGCTACACCCTGCTCACCCTGGTCAGCGCCTCGATGGCGGCTTTTGCCTTCACCAAGATACAGTTCAAGGGCTCAGGCTTTTTGCTGGGGCTCTATCTCGCCACCATGATGATCCCCACCCAGGTCACCATGATCCCCCTGTTCGTGGTGATGAACCAGATCGGCCTCATCAACCACTACAGCAGCGTCATCCTGCCGGCCATCTTCCGTCCCTTCGCGGTGTTTCTGCTGGTGCAGCAGATGCGCACCATCCCGCCGGATTACATGGACGCCGCCCGCATCGACGGCGCAGGGGTCTGGCGCATCTGGCGTCAGGTGACGCTGCCTCTGTGCGCGCCGGCGCTGGCCACCCTGGCCGTGACCAACTTCATGGATTCCTGGAACGATTACCTCTGGCCGCTGCTGATGCTCACCGACAAGGCGAAGATGACGCTGCCCATCGCCCTGTCCACCCTGAACGGCCAGTACGACACCGAGTACAACGTGATGATGGCGGGCAGCCTCATCTCCATGATCCCCATCATCCTCATCTACATCTTTGCCCAGAAATACTTCAAACACGGCCTTATGGCGGGAGGAGTCAAGGGATAACACGATGAACCAAATATCTTTTTCTGAAAGCGGCAATCGGGACTGGCCGCTGCCCGCCGGCGCGGCCCGGCTGGCCTGGGAGACGCAGGCCGGCGAGATACACCTGACCGTATCCGTCTCTTACAGCGGGGCCTACGGCATGGGCGAAAAATACGACAGCCTGAACCAGAAAGGCCATCGGGTGAAAAACCTGGTGGAGGAAAAGTTCTGTTTCCAGGGCAAACACACCTACTGCCCCGCCCCCTTCTTCTGGACCGACTCCGGCTTCGGCTTTTACGCCGCCACCGACCGGGTCACCGAATTCTCCTTTGAGGAGGATGTCATCCGCATTTCTCTGCCCGCCGGGTGCGGCGCAGTGCTTTTTTCCGGCCAGCCGGAGGAGATGATACGGGAATACATGAGCCTGTTCGGCCCGGCAAAGCTGCCCCCGAAGTGGGCCTTCGGCCCCTGGATCTCCGCCAACCACTGGAACAGCCAGGCGGCGGTGGAGGCCCAGCTGGAAAAACTGCGCCGCCACCACTGCCCCGCTACGGTGCTGGTGGCCGAGGCCTGGAGCGACGAGGCCACCTTCTCCATTTTCAACGGCGCACACTATGCGCCGCTGCCTGCGGAGGGTCCCTCCGGGGAGGAATTCGACCTTTCCGGCAGCCCCTGGCCCGACCCGAAGGGCATGATCCGCAAGCTGCACGATGCCGGGGCGCATTTTGTGCTCTGGCAGGTGCCGGTCTACAAAAAACAGGGGCCGGAAGAACCGCCATGTCCTCAGAACGACCGGGACCGGGAAGAAGCGGAACGGCTGGGCCTCTGCGTTCACAACGCCGACGGCACCCCCTACACCATCCCGGAGGGGCACTGGTTCGCCGGGTCTATGGTGCCGGACTTCACCAACCCGGAAACGGTGAAACGGTGGTTTTCCCGCCGGCAGTATCTGCTGGACTGGGGTGTGGACGGCTTCAAAACCGATGGCGGCGAGTTCATTTGTTCCGATGACGTGCGCTTTGCCGACGGTTCCACCGGCCTTGAGGGCCGCAACCGCTATCCCCAGCAGTACGCAGCCGCCTATTCCGATTTCATCGGGCCGGACCGGGTGCTCTTCAGCCGGGCCGGCTGGGCCGGCCAGCACACCACCCCCTGCCACTGGGCGGGGGACCAGCAGTCGCAGAACAGCGAACTGGCCGGCGCATTGCGTGCCGGGCTCTCGGCGGCGCTCACCGGCATCCCCTTCTGGGGGTTCGACATTGCCGGCTTCGCCGGTCCGCTGCCCACCCCCGACCTCTACCGACGCGCCACCATGCTGGCCTGCTTCTGCCCCGTCATGCAGTGGCATTCCGAGCCGGACGGCGGCCAGTTCCGGGATTTGATGCCCGGCGGCGAGGGCAACAACGAGCGCAGCCCCTGGAACATGGAAAGCGCCTGGGCCGTTCCCGGCTTTGCCGAGGAGATGGCTTTCTGGCACCGGCTGCGGATGAACCTTCTGCCTTATCTTTACAGCGAAGCCGTGCGCGCGGCGGCCGAAAACCGCCCGCTGATGCGGCCGCTGGTCTATCACTGGCCCCGCAGCGGCGAAGCCCGCGCCGCCTGGGACGAATTCCTGCTGGGCGAAAGCCTGCTGGTGGCCCCCCTGCTGGAGGAAAACCAGACTGGGCGCACCCTGTGGCTGCCGCAGGGCGGATGGTACTCCCTTTTCACCGGGCAGCGCTTTGAGGGCGGGCAGACCGTCACGGCCAGCCCTGAACTGACCTTCCCGGTGTTCTTGCGGGAGGGCTGCGCCCTGGCGCTGGATCTTCCCAAAGGTGCGCCGCTGGGCGCGGATGCAGGCCCGGACACAGCCGCCCTGCCGCGGCTGGTGCTGGCGGGCGAAGCGGGGGAATACGCCTTGCGCGCCGTCCCTGACGCACCGCCGCTCGTCATCCGGTGGAACGGCGAGCAGGTGCAGCTGCCAGCAGAGCTTGCGCACGCCGAGGTGGTCCGATGGAGATAAAAGGCGTCATCTTCGACCTGGACGGAGCGCTCTGTTCCACCGACCGTTTTCATTTCGCGGCGTGGCAGTCGCTTGCGCAGCGGCTGAACATCCCCTTTACCGAGGCAGACAACCGCCGGATGCGGGGCGTGAGCCGGATGGAAAGCCTGGGCATCCTGCTGGAAAAAGCGGACCGCGCTTTCTCTCCCGCCGAGAGGGCGTCATTGGCCAGCGCCAAGAACGACCGCTACCGGGCGCTGCTGGCGGGGCTTTCCCCCGCCGACCTTTCGGAGGACACAAAGCAGGCGCTGGCTGCCCTGCGGGCTATGGGTCTGAAACTGGCGGTGGGCTCTTCCAGCCGCAACGCCCGCTTCATCCTGGCCCGGCTGGGCCTCGGCAGTTTCTTTGACGCGGTGGCCGACGGCACCGAGATCGCACGTTCCAAGCCAGACCCGGAGGTATTCCTTCTGGCCGCCCGAAAGCTGGAGCTACCCCCTGCGCGCTGTCTGGTGGTAGAGGATGCCTTCGCCGGCATCTCCGCCGCCGTGGCGGGCGGCTTTGCCGCCGCGGGCATCAGCACCGCCAAAGACGACGGACGCGCGGTATTCCATTTGGCAAGTCTGGGCGACCTGGCCGCCCTTCTCACCCGCGGCTGAACCGGATCATGAACCAGGCAGCGGGCCCCGGCAGTTTTCTGCAGCCGGGGCCCGTCTGTCTCTTTCCGCTTTTTTCGCACACCCTCTCCTGTTGCAAGGGCGAGGCCGAAAGCATTTCTTGCCAAGCTTTCTTTTTCCGTTCAAACCCTTTCGCAACCGCCGGGCAATATGGTATAGTTCTATTGAGGAAGAACAGCGCCGCGGGCGCGGCGGCCGGGTTCCGCATCCGATGGTTCAAAGAGAGGTTCACTTATGTTTTTGGGTCTTACCACTGCGCAGCAGAAAGCTGTGGAACAATACTATCCACAAGGCGCCGGGTTTCTGCATGGGCTCGACGTGTCTGTCGAGAAAGCGGAAAAAGGCATTTCTGTGCAAATCGAAAAGCAGCGCGCTGTGATCCGGCTGGAGAACGCAAAATTCTTTGGCCGGGCATTGCTTTTGCTGGAAGACGCCCTTTCGCTTGGGGGTGAAGTAACGCTCTCGGAATATCCCTGTTACCAGCAGCTGGGCCTTCTGCTTGATTGTTCGCGCAATGCTGTTCCCACATTCGAGACCTTTTGCAAGTTGATCGTCTGCATTTCCAAAATGGGATACACCGCCTTGCAGCTGTATATGGAGGATACATATAAAATCGAAGAGTATCCTTATTTCGGATACCGCCGCGGCGGATACACCCCGGACCAGCTGCGAAAGATGGACGCCTTTGCGGCGCAAATGGGCGTGGAGCTCATTCCGGCAGTGCAAACGCTGGCCCATCTGGGCCAGTCTCTGCGCTGGAAAGCTTTTGAAGATGTGCTTGACATAGACGATATCCTGCTGGTGGACAATGAAAAAACTTACCAGCTGATCGACGCGATGTTCCGCACTTTGGCCGAGTCCTTTAGCAGCCGCCAGGTCAACATCGGCATGGATGAGGCGCATCTGGTCGGGCTGGGCGCTTATTTGAAGCAGCATGGTCATCAGGACCGGATGCAATTGATGCTGCGGCATTTTGAGCGCGTTTACCAGATAGCCCAAAAATATGGATTTCATGTGATGCTCTGGAGCGACATGTTCTTTCGTTTGGCCACCGGCGGCGAATACTATTCCACAGACTGCGCGGTGGATCCGTCCATCCGCCAGACCCTGCCCGGCGATGTGTCGCTGATCTATTGGGACTATTATTCCGAGGACAGATCCGTCTACGATGCCATGTTCCACAAGCACAAAGAAATGGCCGACGACATCGTCTTCGCCGGCGGCGCCTGGAAATGGACCGGCTTTTGCCCGGGGAACGGATTCAGCATGCATGTGGCAGATCTGGCCCATGCAAGCTGCGTTCAGCATAACGTGCAGCGGGTGATGGTCGCTGCCTGGGCCGACAACGGCGCCGAGTGCTCCCTGTTTTCAATCCTGCCGGCGCTCCAATACTGGGCTGAACTGTGCTATACGAATGGGAGCGAAAAGGTCAGGGCGCATTTCCCCCGCTGCTGCATGGGCGCCGATTTCGATCGTTTTCTATGCCTGGATGAACCTCAGTATACGCCCGGAAACCCAAAGCCTGGCAGGGTTTCCATCAACCCTGTAAAATACCTGTTCTATCAAGATCCCCTGTGCGGATTGTTTGACGCACATGTGGATCCGGCCACATACCCGGCGCACTTTTCCGCCTGTGCGCAGGCCCTTGCCCTGGCAAGGGCGAAGACGCCGGAGAACTGGCAGTATCTGTTTGACACAATGATCGCCCTGTGCGGCGTGCTGGAACAAAAGTGTTCCGTCGGCCTGGAGATACGCACGGCCTATGAAGCCGGGGATATCCGCCGGCTGGATCTCATTTGCAGCCGCCGGCTTCCCGCCCTGAAGGATGAACTGGCGCGCTTCTTGCAGTTATTTCATAAGCAGTGGCTTTTGGAAAACAGTGCCTTCGGCCTTGACGTAATCGATCTGCGCATTGGCGGCCTGATCCAGCGCACAGACACCGCCATTCAGCGCATCCGCGCCTATGTGCACGGTGAGATCCCCCGGTTGGAGGAAGTGGAAGTCCCTCTTCTGCCATTCGAGCCAGGCACGCAGGGTCGTGATATATATGTGCACTACTGGCACAAAATGGTTTCGGTATCCAACCTGTGCGCCAACTGAGCGGCTCTGCATTTTCAGTGTTAGAAACATGCCTGCGCGGAGAGGAACGCCGGCCACCGTGACCCGTTCCGATTCAAAGAAACTTTGACAGCTCCATCGGCGATGGAGCTGTCATTTTTACCGCGGGAATGTCTCCGGCCATGCATCTGTGCGCCTTTTCAATAACCGCCGTCCTGCCGCAGCCGTGGGCTGCAAAAGCCCCGTTCAGTTCAAGGCCGGACGGGGCTTCTGACAAATATCCCTTTTTAGTGTCTGCTTTTGTTTGACAAGTGCACCGCCCGGGCGGGCGGTGAGCCTTTATGGTGATTTATCACGGTTTGGGGCAGTCGTTTTCGTAGTCCCATTCTCCCAAATCTTGAAGGATGCTTCTTTTCAGGCGAGAACAGTCCTCCTCATACGGAAGCTGAGCGTCAAAGCACTCAACTTCCTCATCCCATTCCGGTTGAGGAGGATGTTCTCGCACATACGCTTTCAGCTTCTCAATCTGAGCTGGTGTATAAGTGTAATCCATATTGTTTCGCCCTTTCAAAGAATTCCAACACCATTGCCACATGATCAGAAGCATGGTCCTTGTTCCTTGTATTCCGGTCGCTTCTTCTTCACCTGGAATAGAAGCTTTTGGTAACGAAATCGCAGCCAATTACTTGCAAACGTCCGAAGTGGATTTTCTCCCCATCGCTCAGATGTCCAGTCGTCTTACACGATGGATCACGTGTTTTTCTTTTCGAAATCGTAATGAACCTGCGGGGAATACTTACCAAAGCTCTTTTTTGCCTTGGCCTCAAACTCTGCCTGCGCACGCTGGTTGAACGCCGCGCAGGCTTCTTTGTCGCTCCGCAGCTGAGGATCGCTCTGAAGCACTTTCATCATTTCCTTTGCCGTGGGCAAAGCCATGTATTCATCCTTGGTCATCAAGCAGCCCCCGAATATAATCATACAGATCTGGGTCATGTGCCTTCAGGTTGTCAGGGTCCATAAAGAACTCACGGTAGCCTTCCGGGAAATAGTCTTTCATGCTGGAAAGGTTTATTTCAGTACCGTCGTAGATGCCATAGCTTTCATACATTCGACCCTGATACTCAGACACAAATTTATCGTTCGTCATACGCCATATCGGCTCGGTGAACGTATCCTCATCATACGCGATTCTATCGATGGCCGCAACGTCGATTCCTTTTTTGCGTATTTCAATGAACGTGGCATCTCGTTCGAGTTTCAACGCTCGATCCAGCGCGTGCCCGTATTCGTGGATAACATCGCCCGGCTTTCTGGTGCTGGACATAATGAGTTCTTTTGCAGCCGGGTCGTAGTAACTTCCGTTTGGATTCTCTTCCACGCGGATCCGGGAAATCTGCGGCTCCGCGGCTTCTCGATGTGCCCTTGGAAGCACAGAAAGTTCCTTTTCGATACTTACCCTCTGTTCCATAAAAATGCCCTTGAAACAGGCATACAAGCCCGTTTCAAAGGCATTGAAAAAGGACCCCGGAAGGCCCTTTTTGTCACAATGTTCAGTTGTCTTTTCCGTGGCGCTCCAGATTCTCCTTTACACATTTATATACAATGGAGAGCTGAACTGCCGTTCATCCTTTTTATCCATTGGGAATCACCTCGGCCTTAAGGCCTATCTTTTTCCTTTTCGTACCGAATACCGTTACACACCATGGTAAGGGTTTCGCCTGCATCGTGTGCAAACGCTCCAAGATCATCTAAAGATAGGCCCTCATCCTCAATGAATTGCCGCACTTCTTTTTCCAGCTCCAGCCATTCGTCATCTGTAAGCTGTGGCCTCCCAAGATAGTGGGAAATTGCGGATTCACGCATTTCCCGGTCGAGCACAGGTTCTTCGCCGTTCAGGATTGCGATGATATCCTGTTGAGCCTGTTCCTCTTCCGGGTCTGACATGCCCTTTTTCCCGGACAGGATCATCGTCCGATAGACTTCAAGCTGCTTTTTTGCCTGCTCGGTCAAATTGGATCACTCCCCCAAAGCATATGTCACCATCTTGTACATAATCTGGGTATTGTTCTTTCAGTTCGTCAATCATTGCCTTTAGCGGTTCCAGACTGAAGACGCTTGCTTTTTCCATTGCGTACACTTGACCATTGTTTCCCACAGCAGTCAGCATCTTCAAATTCGGGCGTTCCAACACACGCCGGATGTCGCCTACGGAAAAGGTCTGGCCGTTCGGATGACTGTGTACGGCTGTGTACGGCTCATCGAAGTCGGGAAGGCGAATCCTGCCCAGCTTTTCCCCGACCCTGGGTCGCGGTGTGAACCGTTCCATGTTCAAATTATAGCACTCCCCATATTCAGTTCCAATGGGCGCTTTGTACACTGCCATCAACAGATTTTTGTGAATGATTGCGAGCCGCTTTTACCCTGTGGCATCCAACAGCTGGCTACTTACAGGCTTTATCCTCGCAATGGACTCCTTGGTAACGGGCTTGTCTTCGAAGTCGATTTCACGGAAACGCTGCGGATCGTTTTTGATGGAGCCCACCTGTTTTTGCGTGGTTCGAGAGCTGCTCCATCCAACCACTTCCAGCCGTTCCGCCCGGCTCTTGAAGCCCATGGCCTTGTTGAACCGGACATACTCCTGATTCAGCCGTGTCAGCTTCACCCGGTCGTGGAGCAGCTGCTCCTCGTCCCCCGCCGCTTCGCTCATCAGCACCCGGTGCTTCTGCGTGCGGATGCCGCGCTCGATGCGGTTCTGGTACTGGGTGGCCTCGTAGCCCGTCATGTGGCGTCCCTCCCAGGTCACGCCCTGGGCGTTCTCCTCGCGAAAGGCGTCCAGCTCCGACTGAGTATATTCCTCAATTTCAGGTTCTTTGATAGCACACCACCATTCACCACTTAAAACGCGTTAATTGGACACCAACAAGAAGAAAACAACAGGCTTGCGATTTCCTTCTACGCTGGCCATACCAACAGATACGGGATACACAGCGCCAATTCTATGGTATAATGACAATTAAAGAGAAAAGGGGGTGCGCTAATGGACTGGATTTTACTGAACAAAGATACGCCATTTCTGAAATTCTCCACCTATCAGAACGAATTTGGCGATGTTTCAGCCCAGGAAACGGCCTGGCTTTCTCCCTTGCGGCCCATCGGATACAGATCTCTTTTGGGTTTCCTGGAAGGGCGGCGCGCTCCCAAGCATCGAAAACACATTGAGCAGCTTCTTGCGCAATACGGCTGCCTCACACTGGACGGTTTTTTGCAGGTCAGCCACGCGCTTTCCCTCAATGATACCTTTTGGGTAAAACAGGAAGATTCGCCGTTGTGCTGGCAGGATGTATCCCTGTATCAGAATGACTTTGATGAGATCATCGCCGAGGCTGCGCTGAACGGCTCCTTCAGCGAGCAAAGCCTTTCTTCCACTTCGCCGGAATTTGCTACAGACGGTTATTATGCCAAGTGCTGGAAACGGGAGCAAGACGGCATCTATCTCTATAAAGCCGGCAGTGCCACCTATGAACTGGAGCCATTATCTGAATATCTGGCTACTCAGCTTTCGGGTATCCTGTGCCCTGGTGCAGTTTCGTATGATATGCGATTCCACCATGGGCGACTGGTATCTACCTGTCCCCTGTTCACCAGCGAATCTGTCGGCCTTGCCAAAATGACTGCCATTACCCGTGAAGACCGGTCTATATCCGGCTTGCTGGAGTATTTCAGTTTGATCGGCAGCGAGGACACCTTCCGCCGCATGATGGTTCTGGACGCCATTATCCTGAACACAGACCGGCATCTTGGAAACTTCGGTGTACTGTTTGACACGGATACCATGCAGGTGAAGACCATGGCGCCGGTATTTGACAATAACCGTAGTTTGCTGTTTGATCTGGATTCTGATCAATTGGATCACGCGGAGCGGTATATAGCCCGTCTTACCCCACGGCTGGGATCGGACTTTATTGCCCCAGCGAGAGCCTTGATGACAGAAGATATCCGCATTGACCTGAAAAACCTGCATGGGTTTGCGTTCCGGGAACATCCGCAGATTCCGGTAACAGATGGCCGGCTTGAGAAGTTGAGCACAGTTGTGAACGACCAGATCCGGCAGCTGCTATGATTTTTTGAAACATGTAAGGCCATTTTCTTCCTTAAATATCCTGCAATATAAAAGAGCCATTCGGTGTTACCGCATCTTTGCGGCTTTATACCGAATGGCTCTTTTGCAGATAAACGTACTCTGTTCAAGCAGATACGCAAACGCCTTCTATTGATTCATTCGCTCCCTTGCACACCTTTAAGTCACATCATAAGACAAGGTGTTTTACGTCTTGTCTTCGCGCGTTTTATGCAGGAGCATATCATACAGACAAATCCAAACCCCTCTTCGTGTTGGTTCGCTGCTCCCATCACAACTTGCCCGCCTGCCAGTGAATGCAACTCCTGACCCTGTCGGCAATATATACCCGGTCTCGTTCGGCATAGAATTCCAGCGGCTCCTCCAGCGCGGCTGCCACATCAGCGACTGAAAACGCCCATTGCAGCTGAGCACCGTAAACCGACCGGGCTGCCTTGACCTGCCGTGCAAATGTTGTGTTCAGCGGCTGCGCCCGAAGTTGCTTCACAAGGGCGCGCGGATCAACATCCATCGGATAATCGCGCACATTGGAGAGCAGACCCGCCCCGAAGTCGAAGATAGGGCAATAGTCAAACCCTTCTCTCCTGCGCAGGACCGCGATGTTATTCAGGTGGCGGTCCTCGTTTCCAAACAGCATATCCACTTCAAACAGCAGCGTAAGATAGATCCCAAACTGCCGCAGCCCGGTAAGCCGTATTGTCTGTTCCGCCATCCAGTGAACTTTTTCGGCCAGATTGGGCTGCCGCGCGGCTTCAACCTGCCAGTGCGGGCCTATGCCTTTGCGAAACAGGTCGGCAAGGGTCAGAATGCTTTCCCCGGGCAACAGGAAATTGGGGCTCGAACAGCCGTTCCGAGTCCGACGATGCACTTCCAGCCGCTCCATGCGGTAGGTCACATAGCGGAAGCCCAGTTCCTCCACATTGGTCTGCCGCAGCAGCCGGGAGGTCACCGTTTCGGCCAAGCCCTCGTAACCGAACAGATCCAGCTTATACCATCGGCTATCCTCCAGCCACTTTTCCTGGTTGCCTTTGGAGGAGGTCTCCGCGATTCGATCTCCTGTCGTTAATCTGACCGGCATGTTCATCCCTCCACGATTTTGATCCAGCAGTCGTCTTCCGCCATGCGGCCTTCCGTTTTCCGGATGATCTCCAGCGGATCGTAGCGTTCCAACCCCAGCCGGATCAGGTAGTGTTGTAATCCGTCCCTCTGCCGGGGAATGCAGCGGGATTCCAGAAAGGCCACCAGATCCTCCCAGTTGGGGTTTTGATCAACACCAAACGCGGCTGAAAGCACATCGGCAGTCTTATTTTCGATGGCCAGCCGCCGGGCAGTCCGATCCGCACAGATTCTGGTGCAAAGGGTCTCACCGTCATAATAGTGAAGCACCAGCAGGTCGTGCTTTTTCTCTCTCGCTTCGTTGAGAAAAGCCGCATACTCCCCTGTCCCCGCTCTGCGGATGGTGATGCTTTCCCCATCGAATTGCAGCAAAACTTCGCGGCTGTTCTCGGTAATCCCCAGCTGCTTGACCCACACCGGCGGCAGTACCACGCGATAACTTCTGCCCTCCGGGCCGGCTGTTCCGCCAGCCTTGTTGATCAGTACATTCGCCCGGCGCTCTTCCAGAGTCATGTGCCATCACCTCATCGATAACATTATATTCCATTGGACACCAATAAATCAACATTCGAGCTCTTTTCGCACACAAGTTATACCGAAAAACTCTGCACGCGGGACCAGAAGTTACCCCACAATAAAATAATTAAAAAATATCCATAAGAACTTTTATATTATAAGCTAAGAGCGAAAAATATCAAATAAATTTAAGAAAATGCTTGACTTTCGCTATGGATTGTTATACCATAAAGTCATAGAAGATCAAAGGTTCATGTCGTGATACGTAATTGCTCGTAGGCGAGGTGGGCCTTTTTTCTTTTGTAAAATATTCCACAACCAAAGAGCCATTCGGTGTTGCCGCATCCGCGGTTTTACCCCGAATGGCTCTTTTCTTTTTCATCAAAATAATTCTTCGAACCGTTTCCCTGCGCAGAATGCAAAGCACAAATTCATTTTCCCCTGCAGCCACAAAGTGAGAAAGGAGGCTGATCGACTATGGGAACTTCTAAATGCGATTTCGCCATTGCCGGATATGAGGGCCGCCAGAAGGTGCACCACAACATGAAGCGAACCAAGTCAAAGTACGACGCCCGCTATATGCTCAAAAACCCTGCCACAAAGAAGGTCTACACCAACGCACAAATGCTGGCAGATCTTGCGCAACGCAAGAAAGAATATCCCGGCCTGGCTCTTTTGCTGGAGCCATGGATCGCGAAAATTGCTTCCCGGGCACAGAAAAATCCCGATGCGGAATTCTCTCTGCACTGCAGTGATGCTACCGAAGAGCGCGCACTGGCACGCTTGAAAAAAATGCGCTGGAGCGAATTGGAGTCTCTGGCACAGCTGCTCTATCGTCCGCTGTACGAGCGCAATCTGAAATACGGTGATGTGACCGTACAAGACTTTGTGACGTACCAGGCCAGTGTACTGTATGCCGGGGAGACGCCCGCCACGCGCACTCGCCTGATCGGTTGCTTGAAAAACTATATACTGCCCGTTGTCGGTGAGATCAAGTTGAACGCACTGGATGCCGATCGTCAGACCAAGGCCCTGAAAACTATCAATCAAAAGCTGCAAAACAGCTCCGAGCCTGTGGGCAGCTCCACCCGCGGGTATGTAAAGAGAGCCTATCGGGGGCTCATCCTGGCTATCGAAAGCAGTGGCTGGAAGGGTTGCTTTGCCGGGCTGCACCTGATCGACATCCTCAAAAGCTCCTCGAGCGCAACAGCGACATCCTGAAAAACAGCCGTGTCGCTCACCTGGACGACGCCCAGCGAACGGCACTGTTCCGCCTGCTTTTTGAGCCGGAGCATCTGTATGACTTGTTTTGGGTCGCGCTGCTCTACTCCGGCGCGGACCCGGCGGACATCGCCGGCCAGACCTACGGCGATATCGAGGAGTTGACCTTACGGGACGGGAGCTGCTGTTATACGATCCTGATCAGCCGCCGGGTGCGGAAGCTTTACGACCGGTATTCCACGCTGCAGGCAACCAATGAGAACTTCCCTATTTATAAGTTTCGTCGGCTCGTGCTCACTCCCTGGGCTGGGGATGTGCTGCTGCGCCGACTGGAACAGTTGCACGCCCTTGGTCTTTCCGATGATCAGATTCAGGAAATGCGCCTTTCGTCAGAAAAGCCGGGCGGCGCCATCGTCGGGCCGGAGGAGCTCGCCAAGCGCCTGCAGCAGCTTTTGCGGCAGGCGGGTATTCCGGCCGCGACCCTCACCCGCACTGACAAACAGGGGCACGCCTATCGCCAGACCGTAAAAGAGGATATAGCCCTGTTGCAGCGGGATGCCCGCTATCTGGCAATACAGTGCGGCGCCGACGAAGTGATGCTACACGCCATGTTTGGTGACACCTGGACCGACACCGACGAAGAAGCATATCTGGACCTGTTGGGCGACCGATATGCCGTGGCTCGTTGGCAGCGCCTGCGGCGCTGGTCTCCCCTTGCTCCGGCTTCTCTGCCCTTTACCGGCGAAGGGTGTCTGACCGGCTATACCCATGCACCCGCCCGCCACAATCTGCGGGTGGACAACACTACCGACCACTCCGTCACACTGACCCTGCGTGCCCCCTATGCTCTCAATGCATTCTGGGCTCAGAACAAAAAAGGAGGGAACACATCATGACAAAAAAATCCTTTCCACCCGCTGCGTTTTCGCATCAGGGCGTAGATTTTCGCATGTGTTATACGTATCCGGCCGCGGACAAGCACAAGGACATGCCCTGCCGCGGCCGCATCAATCCGCTGGATCCGATGACCGGCAAGTGCCTTACAAAACGGCAGTTGTATGGCAAAGACAGCGACGCGCCGGTCAATCACATCGTACACGGCAAAGACCCCTGGGACGTTTACAGCAAGCGGGAAGCGGCAGCCAACTATTTGATCTCGGTGATGGTGCAGCGCGGTCTGTTGAGCGGCGTTGCCGTGTCGGTTCCCGATGAAGACGCCGATCTCGCCGAACTGGCCCGGAAATACAAACAGACGCTGTTTGACATCCACCCCCGCTGGATGAAGTCGACCGTACAAAAATACAGCAGCCAGTACGACTTCATGGTGGATGAGCTGGCCGGGCTGCGCGCCGGCGGTCTGGACGATGCGGCCTACAAACAGCTCCAGGAAAAAATCTGTCGGAATGCAGCGAGAGATGCTACCAAACACAACACTTGGGAATACGGCGAGATTCCTCCCTCTTCAGCCCGGACACGGCTGTTCCTGTTGTACGAGTTGATTCGCTGTCTGAAGGCGGAAGGCGTGTCCATTCCAGTGGCGCCTTTCCCGTACAACGGGAAGCCCTCCCGCCAGATGCTGCTTCTGAACCGCACCGACCATGCTCGCATGATTCCGGACGCAATTCTCCGTGCCATCTGTGCCGACCCGGTCATCCAGGGCCAGGCAGAAATTCTGGCTGACGCTGGTCTGCGGATTGGCGAATGCACCGGTCTTTTGTTTGACTCCTTGCGCTGGCTGGACACCTCGCAGGGTCGGATGTACTATCTGGACATCAGCGGGCAGGTGGGAGACGATGGCAAGCGCACCGAACTGCCCAAGACCAAGGACTCCTACCGGGTGGTGCCTCTCTCCCGGGAGCTGGGGGAGGCGCTTGTGCGCTATCGGCACAAGCTGGAAACAAAGTATGGCGACCTTGCCATGCGTCTTATGTGCGGGCAATCTGACGAAAACGGGTTTGACGACAGTCCTGCCAAAGCAGCCGCCTGGGAAGCGCAGGTGCGTGCGCAAATCTCGACGCTGCTGCGCGAGCCCTCCGCCTTCCAGGCGATCGCTGCCGATCGCGTGTATCTTTTCGACAAACAAGCCCAGGACGCTGAGCTGTACTCCCAGCTTGTCGCCCATTCATGGCGACGCAGCCATTGCACGCGCCTCTACTGCTCCAGCGGCCAGAATTCGCCGAAGATCCATCGGCGGATGGGCCACGCTTACAAGTCCCTTTCTCCCCAAAAGGCCACCGGTCTCAATCCCACAGAACTGTGCCGAATGTGTCTCGAAAAACATGTGAGCCCCACGCTCTATCATCGGGCAAATCCGCTGCGGTACGATGCGGGCGGGTCTTTCCAGGCAACCGAGGTGCCCGCCTGCTGCATCGAGCTGACTTTGATGCCGGGCGAATCCATCGAACTGACGGTGGAGGACACCGAGCCGAGCACCGTGACCCGCATTTCCGGCGAGAAGCTGACCATTCAGAAGTTGCGCCGGGATGAGCGCCGTAATGTGACCTACGATTACGGGCTGCGGGCGTCGGAAGAGGTTTCCGCCATCGTGAAAAAGCGCAAGCTGCTGGGATAAACAAATGGTGCCGTGAAACACGACACCATTCAAAGATCCTACCGACGCGCTGCGCAGCGGCCATCTTATTCATTACGACGCCTCTCTGGAAATATGTTTCCCCCGTATCGGAATCCGTCCGCTAGGGTTCCAAGGTTCTTAGGAACGTTGTCCTGTTTCCGTCTCCCTTTTCGCAGGCAAAAAACGTGCAAAAGTGGTCGTTCTGCACAAACAGATCTTTTAAAATTTTATATTTTGACGAATAATTCCCGCCCTTGTTTTAGGCGTTTTTATGGATTATTGTTGCAGTTTTGGCCCCCTCGGGCAGTACCATTTTTTGCTCATTCATTACGCCATTCATTACGCGGCGCAAAAAAGGGGCCTTCCGGGGCATTTTCGCCACCCCAAAAAGGTCCCTTTTATCGTATATGTGTGCCCGCAAACCCGCATAAACAAAGAAAAATCCCCCGACCTTTCGATCGAGGGATTTTGGTCCGAGTGGCGAGAGTCGAACTCACGGCCTCTTGAACCCCATTCAAGCGCGCTACCAAACTGCGCTACACCCGGACATTGCCGCCGATCATCAGCGGCAAATAATATTATAACCATCAGGCGGGGGTTTGTCAACAACTTTTTCCCTTTTTCTTTTAAATAGCCGAAACCAGTCTTTTTGTCTGCCGCAAAGCGAACCGCAGGCCCCGGATACACCGCGCAAAGGGTGTGTCCGGGGCCTGCTTTTCTTTTGCATTACTCCTGCTCGAACATGTCCTTGCCCACGCCGCACAGGGGGCAGACGTAGTCTTCGGGCACGTCGGCCCAGACAGTGCCGGGGGCCACGCCGTTGTCCGGGTCGCCGGCCGCCTCGTCGTAGATAAAGCCGCAGACAGTGCATACATACTTCATGGCGAATCGCTCCTTTTTCTTTTCACGGCCCGCCGGGCGGGCTCACACATTTATTGTATGCAAAAGCGCGGCGTTCTTCCGTTGCACAGGCAACATTTTGCAGGTCAGTAGAGGTAATTCCATGGTCTACTTTAAGCAGGCCAGATGTTCTACCCACCTATATAACACCCCCCGAATCTCGACGCTGGTTCATTCATGTCTTTTCAATTTTTGTCTATAAGTTCCGCTCCGCGCTCTTATATTCTGCCATATAGAATCACACCGATCTATCAATCCTGCGCTCTGCTCTTTGGGCGAATGCCTAACGTAAACACACAGAACACCAGAAGCAGTACCGTAACAGGAATGAACATCGCCACTGTATACAGCCCGCGATCTGCCATCGCCCCCACCACCGTGCTGATCAGCATGCTGCCCAACGTGCCGCATACTCCGGTAATTGCAGTGACCGTGGCGGAGCAGCGGGGAAATGCCTTGCATGCCAGCACGATTCGGGCCGTATAGCTTGCTCCACTGAGGATACCGAACAGCAATGTTCCCACCATCCAAAACATCGGCTGCTGTACCAGCAGCATTGCTGCAACCAAAAGTGCCGACAACAGACTGGACCAGCGCAAATACGCCTCTGGCGGAAGCCGGGATCCCAGAAGCGCCAATCCCGAACGGCTGAGGATCATCCCCACATAATTTGCTGTCATCAGCGTAGTGCAGAACGTCACTGTGTAAACCGTTTTATCAAGCTGTTCCAAATAGGTAGGCAGCCAGATGGTAAGATAGGTCACTCCGGAGAGCAGCATGCTGCTCAGGCAAAGCCATCGAATGAACGGGCTGGACACTATTTCTCTGTATGGGATATTCTCTTTTTCATGGGGTGTAGCATTTGGCGTTCTCGTGGCGCCGGTTTTCCTGCTCTTTTCACCGTCCTCCAATGTGCCTTTGGCCCGCGCGCTTGCGGCCAGCCGGCTCAAAACCATAAACAGCAATGCTGCACCTGCCATAACGCCGCCGCTAACAAGATAGCCTGTCTGCCACCCTTTTGTTTTGATACAGAAGGCTGCGAACGAAGGCGCAGCCATGCTGCCCGCCGCGAACAATGTGTGCAGGATAGAAATATATCTTGCGCGCTGCGCGCCAAACAAATCGGATATATACGCAGCACAGAGATTGTCTACCATTCCTCCAAACAGGCCGATACACAACCGTATCACCAGAAGGACGAAATAAGCCGGTGCCGCGCCTGTTGCCAGCAGTGCTGTGCCATAGATTAGCGCCATCCATGTAAGCAGGATACGTTTGTTCAGCCGGTCAGCCAGTAAAAGCGTAACCAGCATGGCCAATGACTGGCCAATATCCGCTGTTACGGTCAGTGCGGACGCCTGTTTCAGATCAAGGGCATACTCCTCGATCATGCGAGGCAGCATCGTGCTGTACATACTATTGGATACTGCAAACCCTACCATGAAGACACAGGTAAAGGCAGCAGCCAGCGCCACACAATGCCGAACAGCGATCTTGCTCACGGACGCACCCCGGCCGCTGTGGCCCAGGGACCTTTTCCCCTGCTTTCTCCCTGCGCCAAACGCAGAGCGTCCAATGCCGCCAGCTCCTCTGGGCACAGCAGCTTCCCCGCGCTGCCCGCCTGCTCATACAGCGCAAGCACTCGGAAATAATGTTCCACCGCTTCTGCGCGGTCAAATGCCTGCCACAGATCCTTTCCCCATGCAGTGAGCCCATGATTCTGCAAAAGCACCACGCAGGAAGAATCTGCATGAAGTGCTACCGCCCGCGCCAGCTCTCTGCTGCCCAAAGGAAGGTACGGCACAACAGGGACATATCCCACCTGCAAAATAATATCCGCGCACAATGCCGGCCAGCGTGCGCCCGGTCCGCGTGCAGAAAAACACACAGATCTGGGCGCATGCAAATGGACCACTGCGCCAATGGTGGAGTCGGCCTCATACAATGCCTTATGCATCTCCGTTTCACTGGAGGGCACGGTCCCCGACCTCAAATACCAGTCATTCTCCGACCGAAGGTTTACCATTTGTTCAGGCAGCATTCTTCCCTTGCTCACTCCGGAAGGTGTGATCAGGATACTTTTGTCCGGCAGCCGCACAGAGATGTTCCCATCATTGGCAGCCACATATCCTTTTTGATACGCCAGCCGGCCCACCCTGCAAATCAGCCGGGCATTCTCTTTCAGCGGGTCGCGCATAGTTCCTCCTTCAGGCGCGCAGGGTCATTTCATGATCTCTGCCAGCCCGCGTTCAAACGGCGGATAGACAACGCCTTTTTCCGTAATGATCGCGGTGATAAATTCGTTGTCCGTAACATCAAAAGCCGGATTGTATGCCTTAATCCCGGCGGGAGCCTGCGGTGTTTTGTACCACAGGGTACTGATCTCACTACCTTGCCTGAGCTCGATCTGAATATCGTTGCCGGAAGTACAATTCATGTCAATGGTGGAAGTGGGCGCACAAACATAAAACGGTACTCCGTAACGCCTAGCTACGATAGACAGGGTAGACGTGCCGATTTTATTCGCCGTATCTCCGTTGGCGGCTACGCGGTCACAACCCACCAGACAGGCGTCCACCCATCCATTTTTCATAACAATGGAGCACATGTCATCGCAAAGCAGGGTGACATCCACGCCCGCCTGGTGCAATTCCCATGCGGTCAGCCGAGCGCCCTGCAGCAGCGGGCGGGTCTCATCAGCAAACACATGAAAGCCATAACCTCTGTCTTGGCCCAGATAAATGGGCGCCAGCGCTGTGCCATATTTTGCCGTGGCAATGGTGCCCGCGTTGCAATGTGTCAGCAGGCCCATTCCCGGCCTCAGCAGCGCCAGCGCATTTTCGCCAATGGTTTTGCAAACTTGTTCGTCTTCTTCACGGATCGCATGGGCTTCCGCCAAAAGGGCGGCCTTGCACCGGTCCACAGGCTGCCCCTCACAATCATCCAGGCATCGCTGCATACGATCCAGCGCCCAGAACAGGTTCACCGCGGTAGGACGTGCGCTCGCCAGAAATTTCCTTGCCTCGGTAAACTCCGCGTGCAGCGCAGTCCACTCCGTAGCGGAGGATTCTTTGGCAGCCAGGTACACACCATAGGCTGCCGCGATGCCGATGGCGGGCGCTCCCCGTACCTGCAGCCGATAGATCGCATCCCAAATTTGCTGCTGCGTCGTCAGTGTCAGGTATTTTGTTTCACCCGGCAGAAGCGTCTGATCCAGAATGATCAGTGCGTTTTTTTCGTCATCCAGACGGACGGACACCACATCATCCACAACACTCATGAGGCTCTCCTCCTTTATTCTGCCAGCAGCTCCAATGCAAAGCGGGCGATCGCATTATAAGCCTCCTCGCGTTGCAAAGCGTTGAGCGTTTCTTCAGTAACAGCATTTTCAAAGACACACAGCAGCCCTAAAGCCGGCAAACCAAAGCGGGCTGCAACGGTATACACCTGGTTCATTTCCATATCCAGCCCCAATGTGCCCCGGTCAGCAAAGCGCGAAACCACAGGCAGTTCGTCCCGGCTTTCCAACGAGAGGACCGGTCCGACCCAGACACGCTGTCCCTGCTTGCGCGCACGTTCCCACGCCTTGTTCAGAAGTTCAAAATCCGCTGCCGCCGGGAACGTGCGTCCTCCAAAGCGCAGGCGGTTTATGCGGGAGGTAGTGTGGGCCGTCTGCGCCAGCAGCCAGTCGCCCGGTTTCAGACGGGGATCGATCGCTGTGCAGCCTTCCAGCTTCACGAAACACTTTGTCCCGAATTCCCCGGCTATCTCTGCCGCATACATTGCTGCAGACACCGGGCCAACACCGGTTCCCTGAACCGTGATTTCTTTGTTATGGAACTTGCCGGTATACCCATGCATGTTGCGGATCTCGTTGTAGCAGACCGCATCTTGCAAAAAGCGGGTGGCAATGTGCTGAACGTTGCAGTCATCCTCTGTCAGCAGGACCATATCCGCCACATCTCCGGGAGAACCTGTCAGGCACAACCCCATTTATCTCCCCTCCTCTGCCAGTTTGTACGCCGTTTCCAGCGCTACTTTCATCATGTTGTTATACGCTGTTTCCCGCTGTGCCAAGGGGGTGTCCTCACTCTTATAGATCTGGTGATCACTGCAGGTGATCAGCAAAAGTGCCCGCACCTGGGGATGCCGCGAGGCTGCCACCAGCAGACCTGTGCCCTCCATTTCACTGGCCACCATTTTGTAACCTTTCCAGGGGTCAAGATAACTCTGAGGCTGATCCGGCTCTTTATAGAGCACGTCTCCGCAAGCGCTTACTCCCACATGAACCGGGATCCCGTTTTCTTTTGCGCAGTCATAGGCTGTTTTCAGCAACGTGAAATCACTGGTGGGAACGAAATCGTACTCTCCAAAATCCATCACTGTGTTGTTCGATTCGCTGGCACTGGCCATGGAAAGAATGGTGTCTCCCACGTGGACATCCAGCTCCTTACTGCCCGCTGTGCCGATTCGGATAAGGTTACGGCAGCCATGATCTTCAATCAGTTCATAGGAGCACTCCATAATGGAAGTGGTCCCCATGCCCGTTCCCTGCACAGACACGCGCACACCCTTGTAAACACCCGTATAACCGTACATGCCGCGGTTGGTATTGTAGCATTTGGCGTCTTCGAGATAACGCTCTGCAAGGTAGCGTGCGCGAAGCGGATCTCCGGGCAGGAGCACCGTTTCCGCAATGGAGCCTTTTGGCGCACGCAGCAGACCTGGTCCAAACAGGCTGGTCATGGTTTGTCCACCTTCTTTCTCTTCATTCTGCCGGCACTTTTCGCCGCCGCGACCAATCCGATCATGGTGACCAGGTAGGGAAGCATCCGTACCAGCTCGCTGGGGATATTCAATGTGCTGGCAGTGTTGGCCACAGCATCCGCCGCGCCGAACAGCAAGGATGCCAGTGCGCCGCCCAGCGGGTGATTTCCACCCAAAGCTGCGGAGGCCATGCCAATAAATCCTCGGCCTGCAGTCATGTTCGTCTGGAACCAGGAAACATATCCCATAGACATAAAGCAGCCGCCCAGTGCCGCCATCACACCGGCGATGCACATCGCCAGGATCTTGATGCGCACAGAATTGATCCCTACAGATTCAGCCGCGCTGTCGTTTTGGCCTACCATCCGCAGCCGCAGGCCCAGCTTGGTTTTAAAAAGGAAAACATGCATCAGCACCGCCATCAGCACTGCAATATAGGTCAGCACATTATGCCCGGACAAGACTTCTCCCAGCACGGGGATATCGCGGAGGAGCGGAATATCCACTGTGGGCAGTGTCAGGCTCATCACGCCCGAGCTCATGCCTTTGCTGCCCGTCACGACATAAAGGATGAAGGTGGTGCCGCCAGCCATCATCAGGTTGAAAGCAACGCCGTTCATAAACATATCCGCTTTAAGCACCAGCGCTGCATAAGCGATCACAAAGGACATCAGCACGCCAATGGCCACTGCGATCAACAGGCCCAGCCAGGCGCTGTGCGTCCAGGCGCTGAAAAGCACTCCCATCAGTGCAGCGGTGAGCATTGTGCTCTCGATTGCCAGGTTCATCATTCCTACCTGGGCTACTACGATTCCCGCCAGGCTGGCATACAGCAGCGGGGTGGTCATTCGGATGATGGTTGCCAGAAACGTCGGGGAAAAGATCAACGAAGCGATATCCACGGTTTATTTTCCCCCTTCCAGATTTACATTGGCCGTAGCCTGGGCAAACGTACGTTTTTTCTCCCAGCCGGCCAGGAAGTTTTCCGCCACAAGCAGGATAATGACCACGCCCTGAATGATGGACACGATCTCGTTAGGCACATCGGTCATTCGTGTCATAATATCCGCGCCCACGCGCATATACGCAAGGAAAAACGCTCCAAGGGGCACCAGTGCCGGATTGTTTCGGGCCAGTGTGGCTACGATGATGCCGTCCCAACCAAAGCCGGGAAGGTCTTTCCACATGAAAGCGCTGTACATACCCAGCATCTCACTGGCGCCGCCAATGCCGCACACCGCTCCGGCAAGTCCCTGGCCGATCAGGATCGCAGTGCCTGCACTGATGCCGGAATAAACGGCGAACTTGCGATTGGACCCCACCATGCGCATCTTGTAGCCCCAACGGCTTTTGTACAGATAGAGCCACAGCGCCATGACACACAGCACCGCGAGAATAAGGCCCACATGGATACGGGTGCCGGGAATGATGCGCGGCAGAACTGCGTTCTCGTTGAAGGGAAGAGATTGCAGCGTTCCGGAAGCAGGGTCCTTAACGAACGTACGGATCAAAAAGCTGCCAAGATAAAACAATACATAGTTGAACATCAGCGAGGCAACGATCTCGCTGGCATCATAACGCAGCCGTATCACCACCGGCACCAGCATGGTGACAATGCCGCCCAAGGCAGCGATCAGAATACAAACTGCCGGTAGAACGACTGGCGGCAGATCAAGCTGTACAGCGGTCAGTGCCGCCAGTGCGCCGCTGAAATAGAAAGCGCCCTCACTGGCCAGATTGATGATGTTTGTGCGGGCTATCAGCGAAATCGCAAGCCCGGTGAACACCAGCGGCAGCGCCGCCTCCACAACGTTGGCCAAACGGCTCATTTTTTTCAGCGGGCCGAAAATAAAATAGCCGATCGCCTCGCCCGGAGTTTCACTGACTGCCACAATGATCACCAGTGTCAGGCCCAGTGCAATGCCCACAGCCAGCAGCGTGCGGATAAAGTTGAAACACATGCGGCTGCTCCAAATCTTCTTCAGCATGTGCAGGCGCCTCCTTCCCCGTCGTCATACAGGCCTGTGAGTTCCTCTTCCGACTGCTGTGCCAGACCTAGCATGTACAAGCCGAGTTCTTCCTCAGTCAGCTTTTTTACATCCGGGAAAAATCCGGTGATCCGTCCGCCATGCATCACGATGAGCCGGTCAGACAGTTCCAGCACTTCGTTCAAATCCGAACTCACCAGCAAAATAGCACATCCGCCCTGACGTGCCGCAAGCAGCGCTTTGTGGATAGTCTCTGCCGCCCCCACGTCAATGCCGCGGGTAGGTTGGCTTGCAATAAGCACTTTTGGATCGGTGGACATCTCACGGACCACCACTACTTTTTGAATGTTACCGCCCGAGAGCATCTTTACCGGAACCGACGGCGATTTGCAGTGCACAGAGAACTTTTCTGTGAGCTGTGCCGCCAGCTGCGCTTCCTTTTTCCCGCTGAGGAGGAATCTGCCGCCCAGCTCCGGATCGTCGCAACGGGTCGAAATGTAGTTTTCGGTAATGGATTCTTCACGGGCCACGCCGTATGTCATTCGATCCTCGTGGATGTAGGACATTCCCAGGTCGCGGCGTTCCCGGATGGACAATCCGCTGCCGGGACGGCCCAACAGTTCGAACGTTCCCTCAGAAGGCTGCTGCAAACCGCCGAGGATCTCTGCAAGCTCTTTCTGACCGCTGCCCTCTACACCGGCCACACCAAGAATACAACCGGCGTGCAAGTCCAGGCTGACGTGATCCAGCACAGTGATGCCGTGGCGGTCTACACAGCTCAGGCCTCGTATTTTCAGCACCGCCTCGCCTTCCTCCATCGGAGGTTTTTCGATCGTTTGTACCGCGTCTCGGCCTACCATTAGTCGGGAGATATCCCGGGCGGTCAGTTCCTTCACTTCATAGGTCCCCATCACTCTGCCGGCCCGCATGATGGTCAGCCGGTCACAGATCGCCTGGACCTCGTCGATTTTGTGGGAGATGAAAATGATGGTGTAGCCGCCCTCCTTCAGGAGGAGAAGCTGCTTGAAAAGTTCCTGTGTCTCCTGAGGGGTAAGCACCGCGGTGGGTTCGTCCAGAATAATCAGATGCGAGTTTCGATAAAGGCTTTTCAGTATCTCCACTTTTTGCTTCTGACTCACGGAAATGTTGCGGATCAATTCTTCCGCCTTGACATTGAACCCGTATTTCTCCGCCAGACGGTCTACCACCTCGGCGGCCCCGCGCTTGTCGAAAAAGATACCGTTGTTGGGCTCCATGCCCACCACAATGTTCTCTGCCACAGACAGCTCTTCAGCCAGATTGAAGTGCTGGTACACCATGCCGATTCCAAGAGACACTGCTTTTTGAGGCGAATCGATCTGCCTGGGCTGCCCGTCGTAAACGATGGTGCCCCGATCAGGCCGTTCGTTTCCGAACAGCACCTTCATCAAAGTGGACTTGCCCGCGCCGTTTTCGCCCATAAGGGCATGTATCTCACCCCGGCGCACGCTAAAATCGACGTTTTCATTGGCCAGAACACCGTTGTCGTATACTTTGGTGATACTGCGCATCTCCAGCAGCATACCGCCCATTGGGGTCTGCACGTTTTTTTCTGCTCGTTCCTGCATCGCGATTCGCTCCTTTGGGGCTGTGGTTTTCGGATGTATTCTGCGTCACCCCGCGCTTAAAGAAGTGCGGGGTGACGCTTGTTCACACAGTCTTTCGCTCCAGGCAGTTACGGACGGGCATTGTTGATGATTTCTTTCACCTGCGCTTCGTCCATGCCATAGGCAGTATCCACCACGATCTCGCCGGACAGGATCTTTTCTTCCAGTTCGGTGATACGGTCACGGATATCCTGAGGAACATTCTTCTGATAATACTCGTTGTTGGACAGGCAGATGATCCCTTCTGCCACACCCAGCGTCTCGCCGGTGCCAAACACTTCTTCTCCGTTCATGTAGCGTTCCACCACTTGCACGATGTTTTTGTCCAGGCTCTTCAACTGGGAGGTAAGGATCAGGTTGGCCTTTTCGGGATCATCCTCGTACAGCAGCGACTGGTCGGAATCGGTGCCGATGGAATATTTCTGCGCCTCTTTTCCCGCGTCCAGTGCGCCCAGGCCGGCGCCGCCGGCGCCGTTATATACCACATCGCAGCCCGCATCAAACATCGTCTTGGCGATCTCCTTGCCCTTGGCCGCGTCGGTCCAGGAAGCGGTGTAAGAGGTAATAACCTTCATCTCGGGGTCGATATACTGCGCGCCTTGGATAAACCCAAGCACAAAGTCATTGATCAGAGTAATGTCCATACCGCCGACAAAGCCCACCAGTTTGGAAGCCGGATCCGCATTGGGCATTTCTTCAGAGGTGGAGACCATGGCAGCCAGCGCGCCGGCCAGGAATGCGCCCTCATTACCCTTGTAATCGGCGGAGTAGATATTGGGGTTCGCGCCGTTTTCGTGATCTACCTGCGTATCCAGCAGGATATACTTCTGGTCCGGGAACTTGGCTGCGACTTCCACCATGGGTTCCGCGCTCTGGAATCCGATCGCAACGATGATGTCCCATTCGCCGCCGGACACATCTTCCAGAGTAGGCAGGATCTTGGTGTCGTCATTTCCATATTCGATGACTTTTGTCTTTGCGCCATATTGTTCGGTGAGCTGCTTCAGACCGTTGGCCGCAGACTCCGAGAAGGATTTGTCGCTGGCGTTTCCTGTGATGAGCACCACACTGGGCACTTCTGCGCCTGTCTGCTCAGCGCCGGACGCGCCGCTTGCCGCAGGCTCTGAAGAAGGGCTGCCTCCGCAGCCGATCAAAAGGGATGCCATAAGGGTCAGTGCAAGAACGATCGCTGAAAACTTTTTCATAATGTGCCTCCTTTGAAAATAATTGTGTTTTCTCCTGAATCCAACACAAACTAACACAAATTTTAAAACAGTCCTTGAATTTTTTTCTTTTTTGCCTAAAATAGGAATGGGAAAAGTTTTCCGGCAGATCAGGAGGGATCACCGATGCTTGCGATTACTCGTCTGAACGCCATCAAAGAGATCATCCGCCAGCAAAAAAGCGTGCTTGTCAGCGAACTGGCTCCCCGTTTCAATGTGACGGAGGAAACCATTCGCCGTGATTTGAAAAAGCTGGAGGATGAAGGCCTCGTCACCCGCGTATACGGCGGCGCATACAGTACCGGGGGCGTGCAAAACGATGTGAACATCTCTTTGCGGCAGACCATTCTCGTGGATGAAAAGCGGGCCATCGCATGCCGCTGTCTGCCCTCTATAACCAACGGCGACTGCATCTTCCTGGACTGTTCCACCACGGTTCTGGAATTGGCTCAGCTTTTGACCCAGTACAGCCTGACCGTGATCACAAACTCGTTAAAAGTCGCGGACTGTTTGGCCGCCTGCAACGATATCCGCCTGATTCTCGTGGGCGGGACCCTGCATCACACGTCCATGTCCTTTCTTGGACAAAGTGCCTGCTCCGCGCTGGCAAATTATTATGTGGACAAAGCCTTCGTTTCCTGCCGTTCACTGTCCATTCGGCATGGTATCACAGATTCCAACGAAGAGCAAAGCCTTTTGCGGCGTGTGGCCATTCAGTCTTCCGACCAGGTGTTCTTACTGGCTGACCACACAAAGTTCGATACTACTTCCTTCTCCAAGATCGCAACGCTGGATGAGATCAGCACTCTGGTGACAGACCATCCTCTTTCGCCTGAATGGAAGGAATACATGAACAGCAAGGGCTTTTGCTACATCGACGCCGATTTGGAATAACTCAGGCTCCCTCCGCCGCGCTTTTTTGCGCGGCGTTTTTTCTTTCCCACACGTCATATGCCTGTTCCACCGCTGTCACAAAGCGTTTGCAGTTTCGTCTCACATCGCTGCCGCAGGTAAAAAGGCCTCCGCCGATCAGTACCAGCACGTCGGGGCCATAGCTGGAAACGATTTCCCCTATGTTCTCCAGCTGCATGCCTCCGGCAGGGCTTGGGAACACTGCCTTCAGGTTCCCCAGCGGGCGGCGTCCGGCTTCGGCAATACCAAGGCACTGCTCGCGGGACAGAGAGAACCTGCCTCCGTAGTTTGGGAAAATGACCGCATCCGCTCCTGCCATGCGCATCAGCGTTCCAAACAGCACCGGAAACGAGATTCCCTGTGGATTGACCGAGTAACTGCCGATAAACGCCGGATGAGAGAAAACCGGCAGGGCGATCTCATCGTTTTCCGCCAGCGCGCGCATCGCGTCCAGGCTGGTAAGTCCAGGAGCTACCATCACACCACCGGCGCCCCACTGCTTTGCCCGCAGCGCCCTTTCAAGCATTTGTTCCGCCGGACCAGTGATATTGGGCACATACATTGCCCGGCGCCCGGTTCGGATGTTTGCCTCCGCCACTGCTTCCGCGCAGCGGCGCACACGTTCATCAAAGGGAGCAAACACCTGATCCGTCAAGCCATGGTCATCTTTGATGATGTCCACGCCACTTTCCACAAAAGCCTCCGCCAGATCCGCCAGCTCACGAGCAGACAGGCCCATGGGCTTGAGCGCTGTGAAGACCGGCGGGCGTCTGGAAATTCTCAATCGGGCACGCAAACCATCCGTGCCAAAGCGCGGACCTCTGACCATGGACAGCAACGCCGGCGTAAATTTCACTGCTTCTACGCGGATCCCCGGCATAATGCTGATGTTTCCAAACAAAACGTTCAGAAGCTGGGTGAACTCACCCGCGGCAATTTCCTCCGCGTAACTGATACAAGCCAGGTATCCGCCGTCATCCGCTGGCCGCAGGCTTTCCATCCGTCCCACTACCCGATCCAGAATGGCTCCCTGTGGGATCGCTTCCAGCGGAAATTCTACCGTCTGCTCCCGGCACACGGCCTCAGCCAGTGCCCGTGCGGAGGCAAGGTCTCCCTGCAGCCGGTATGTGACCCGGAAGCGTTCCCCTTGCAGCTGGCTGCACAGGCGCCGGTCATCGTATGTAACAAAACCCATAGCACACCTCTTTTTCTGTTTGTCTTAAAGAGCCTCTGGTTTTGCGTCGCTGTGCATTGCCGGGGTGTACGTTTCCATCAGATCCTGCTCCCGGATGCCAAACTTCCGGTCAAGAGCTTTTTCCACCGTGCCGATCAACGCCATGGCATCCAGCCCATACTCGCGCATCAAGTATCGCCGGCTGGCACCGTGCACAAAGGTATCCTGGATCCCCAGCCGGTAAAGCGGCTTTGCCACCCCGTAGGAAGCCATACACTCGGCCACGATGGTGCCCAGGCCGCCGATCACGCTGTGGTTTTCCAGTGTGATCGCTCCATACCGGCTGCGGGCGATCTCGTCCATGAGTTCAGGATGATCAAAGGGCTTCAGGGTGGAGATGTGATAGTGGCTCACTGCAACATTGCAATCCTGCAAGGCGGCCACCGCCCGCATCCCTTCCTCCGTACAAATGCCACTGGTCAGCAAAACGAAGTCTCCGCCCTCCGACAGCTTGCGGCATTGACCCAGACGCATCGGCTCGTTTGCCGGGAACAAGCGGGGCACCTCGCCCCGCAGCTGACGCACATAGACCGGTCCGTTCACAGCGTAGGCCACATCCAGCACAGATTCGATGTCCGTCGCATCGCCGCTCTCAAGAATGGTCATGTTCGGCAGCGCACGCATCACTGCGATATCTTCAATTGCTTGGTGCGTGGCGCCGCCCGGCGTGAGCACGCCAGGCAAAAAGCCAAACATTTTTACCGGCAGGTTTGGATACGCCACCGACATGGCGATCTGGTCATAGGCGCGGCGATAAATGAACACCGCGAACGTATGCACCAGAGGAACCAGCCCTTCGCGGGCCATTCCTCCTGCAAATGCGAGCATGTTTTGCTCTGCAATCCCCATTGAGAGGAATCTCTCCGGATATGTGTCGCGGAAAAGATCCGCCTCGCTGGAGCCCGTCAGATCTGCGGAAAGCACATACACATCCGGCTTGTCCTTCGCCCAGGTGACCACATTTCTGGCGTGCACTTTTTTCAGGATTTCCATATCAGCTCACCTCCTTTGCCATTTCTTGATACACAGCGGCGTAGGCAGCCCGCTCAACCTCACTGGCAAAGCGTACATAGTGAAATTTTGGATAGCGACCTTTCAGAATTGGCAGCCCATGGCATGGGTCTGTATCACACAAAACAAACGTCGGCACATTGCATGCAGGCTGCAGGCCCAATTCCGCCAGTTTGAGCAGGTCATGTCCATCAATCCGGTATACCCGCGCACCAAACGCTGTGAGTCTGTCATGGAAAGGCTCCAGATTCATTACAGAAGTCATTTTTCCATCACACTGGTATCCATTCACATCCACATAAATCAACATATTGCCTAGTTTGTGATAACTCATCGCCTGCACGGCTTCCCAAAACTCGCCGGACTGACACTCGCCGTCAGACATCAGAAGCACCACCCGGCCCTGATCTCCCCGCTGACGCCGGGCAAACGCTATTCCAGCAGCCTGGCTGATTCCCTGCCCCAGCGACCCGGTGGTGACTTCCATCCCTGGGGAGTGCTCTGCGCCGATCATCTCCACAGCGCTGCCATCCTGATCGTATCGAGCCATCCCACGCGGGTCCATGCGGCCGGTCTCCACCAAGGTCGCATAGAGCACCAGAGCATACTGCGCAGGTGAAAGGATGAAATTATCACAATCGGACCGTCCTGCACCATTGAAGGCCGCCCCCGTGACCGCCGGGTGGCCGGGGCCAGGCGTACCCGTAAAATCGCCCGGCATCAGAGGTGCATTCAATTCATTCAACCGCAGGATCCGCGTATACAAAGCGGAAAAAATCTCAGCAGAAGAACAGGCCTGACTGAGGTATCCGCCATTGCGGCTGACAGTATTCTGAAGGACCCGAAGCCGAATGCGGTCGGCAATGTGTTGTGCCTCGTCTCTCCATTGCTGTTCGTTCATCGGGAAGCCCCTGCCTTTCTCGTCTGATTTTGTTGTTTTTTCTTTATTATACGGGTATTATCTTTGCATTTCAATTGGTTTTTTGACCAAAATTACAGAATACATTTATATAAAACATAAATTTGTGGTCAAATTTGTCTTTATCGGGCACAAAACAACACAATCAGAACGCCACAAAAAGCAAAAGACACACCGCAAACTTGTCCGCGGTGTGTCTTTTTATACAGTTTACTGCTCCTGTTTTGCAAAAACGACCCCGAGATCCAGCATAAACGGATAGTACACGCCATTCAGGTTGCTCATGGGCAAAACATCATCCGAAATGGAAATGCCCAGCGTTTCACGCATAGCCCGCTGCCGAGCGCGGATACGCTTCCACACATCAGGGAATTCCTTCGCAAGCTGAAGCCGGGTCTTTTCCAACGCGATCACCACCGCATCTTCACAAATGGAAGTTCGTACCGGATCACTCTTGCTTGCGATGATATCCACCTGAATGAATTCGCCATCCATCAGTGTGTGGTCAGAAGTGGCGCTGAACGCGCTGTTGATCCATTCCTCCGTTCCGGTCCCGTGCCCCGGATTCAGAGTGATGCCATGGCGTTCATGGTCGATATGCGCATAGACAGCCTCATACAGATCCGAGCAGCGCGCGCCGACCCGCGCCGCTTCATACCATGCAACCATCGCAGCAAAATGTGCCTTGTAGAAATTTTCATAATAGGGGCGGAGTTCCTCGCTGTAAGAATTCAGATCACGGGCAGCCACAGCGATCTTGGACGTGAGGTTTCCTCTTACGGAATAGCAAACTCCGCACGCTTGGCCGAGCTCCAGGTATACATCCGGGCGCGGGGATTTCAGGCCAAGGCTCACGCTTCGCGGGCCAAAATTGATCATTGGGTGCACGTTATTTGCCTCCAGCCCAGCCCCCGAACGGGCGCTGACTTCCCATTCACTGCGCCCTGGCGCAAGCGCTTCAAGCATGTTCTGCACAGCGTTCGCCACCCGGCAGCCGGCATATTCGGCCCAAGCGATCTCCTTGGGAGTATGCAGCCGCAAACGAATGCCATCCGGATAACCAGTGAGCTCGCGGGTGAAATTCACAACATGCTCCGCCGGGCAAAGCCGATATACCGCTGCCAGAATATATGCCGGCAGGTCGAAGGTGTGCGCCGGGTCTCCTTCTCTGCCATCCTCGAAATACTTCACTCCCACCAGTCCCACACGAGAGCATTCGCAAATGCCGGTGCGGGACAAGATTTGATGAAGCGCCTCCGGCCGCTCTCTGGGCTGCCCCTGCAGGCTGAAGTTTTGATACACATACCGGTCTACCTTGAATGGGATCTGATAGCTATAGCTCAGTCCCTCGTTACCCACGATCATGGACACCTTTCCTTCTCGGTCCATCACCATGAGCGCTTCCTCAAAACGGCAATCGTAACTGGTGAAATACTCCATATGAGAAAAATGCTCTCGATCACCATAAATCACCACAAAGTCTACCTGCTTTTTCTCCATTCGCTGTTTCAACAATCTGACACGAAGCAGATAGTCCTCTTTATCCAAAAACACAGGCGCTGCATTCACCCGCTGGCGGAACAGGGGCGCCGCCGGTACAGTTTTGATCAAAGACATCGTTTTCTCCTTTCTCAATCAACATAAAGCGGGATCATTTCCTGCCGGATCGTATCCAGAAGGCCCCGGTCTGTCAGCCGGACTGCCGGAATGACCGCCAGGGCAAAGGAAGACAACAACATATGCGGCGTGTGACCAGGAAGACCAAACCTGGAAAGCACTTTTTTCAGCTGTTCCAGCTTTTGTGCCATCACTTGAGGCGGTTCGTCGCACATCAATCCTGCCAAGGGAAGTTCCAGCTGGAAAACAACACGGCCCTGTTCCACGCAGACGATCCCACCGCCAGTGGCTGCCAGCGTGGATGCCGCCAAATACATTTCCTGCGGGTCACGGCCTGCAACAAAAAGGTTATGGCAGTCGTGGGAGATCGTGGTCGCAACCGCGCCGGCAACGAGCCCCAGCCCGTGGACCGGGGCCAACGCCCGGCTGCCGCTGCGTCCGTGGCGTTCAAACACGGCGAACAGCGAAAAATCCGCTTGATTGCCAATGCATGCACAGCCGTTTTCCACCGGAAACTCGCAGGTCTCCAGTGACGTGACGAACTTATCGTCATCATTGTAGGCAATGGTGTGCAGCTTCACGCTGGTTCCATGTGCCGGCACCTGAAAGTCTTCTGGACGAACAGGCGTTTTCAGTAGCATCGTGTTGGGGTAAGTCAGCTTTTCTTCCTTGTCTTCCCAAACCATGCTTCCTCCGCGTGCGATCAGCTCTCCGCCCAGGAACACTTCGTCAGGACGAAAGTCATGCAAATCAGGCACCAGCAAAAGATCCGCGAGATTACCCGGGCGGAGGCTTCCCCTGTCGTGCAGACGGATCAGCCGTGCCGCGTTGACCGTTGCCACTTTGACCGCGTCAATCGGGTCCATTCCGCCTTTTACCGCGATACGGATCATCTCATCCAAATGTCCATGTTCCACCAGATCGCCCGGCTCAGTATCGTCTGTACAGAATGTGATGTTCTCCAGGCAATCCAGTCTCAGCAGCAACGGCAAAAGGCGTTCCAGGTCATAGCAGTTGGAGGCATGGCGCACCTCCAGCACCATGCCCGCACGGAGTTTTTCCAGCGCTTCTTCCACCCGATGGGTCTCATGGTCCGATTCACAACCCGCGGCTAAATATCGGGATAACCCCTCGTCGGCCAGATCAGGCGCATGCCCCTGAATAAACACACCTGCCTCCCGGCCAGCGCGCAGTACCTCCCGCATACGGGGAGTGTCTGCCACCACACCCGGATAATCCATCACCTCGCCCAGTCCCAATATCCTGGGCTGTTCCAGCATCCAGGCAATTTCCTTGCCGCCAAATGGTTCCCGGCTCGTTTCCACTTCCGGCACCGATGGCACACATGAAGGCGCAAGCAGGAGCACTCTCAAAGGGAGGTCTTTCGTCGCCTGCAGCATATACCGGATTCCTTCCAGGCCCATTACATTGGCGATCTCATGGGGATCGGCACAGACAGTCGTCGTTCCCCGCGGAGCCAGCGCCTTTGCGAAATGTCGAGGGGTCATCATGCTGCTTTCAATGTGCAGATGCGTATCGATGAGCCCCGGCACCGCGAACTTGTTTTTCGCGTCGTACTCTTGCTTTCCCGTCAGCTCAGCTTCACCTGGCTGGGTGACGTGCGCAATGCGTCCGTTCTGCACCGCGATCTGCGCCGGATACATCTCATGGGTAAACAGGTTCACATAAACTGTATTTTTTATCACAAGATCGTAGAGCATGTGACTTTCTCCTTTTTCAAAGCAGCACCGGGGCGCCCGTCTCCATCGAACGGTTTGCAGCGAGGGTGAAAGCAAGCGTTTTCACCGCATCGGCATAGCTGGACTTAATCCGGGACTGATCGTGGTCTCTCACCGCCGATACAAACGCCTCCATTGCCAGCTTGTGATACACAGGTTCAAAAGGCACCTCCCTTATTCCCGACTGGTCTATATATTTCACGCCTGTGAAAAAGCCATATTCAATTTTTGAATCTTCCAGATAGATATCAAAACCGATATCCCCGACCGCCTTGGCCGTGTCCAGGTAGCAGCCGGCCAAAATGGCCCCCACCTGGCCGTTTTTAAAAGCAACTGTGCTGTAAGAACAGTCTTCGGTATCCGCATCCGGCTGCGGAGGGTTGAGTCCTTTGCAGCCCACTGTATAAATCGAGGCCGGTTCTCCAAAAAGATAGCGGAACAGGTCAAACACATGGGTACACTGCTCCACAAGCTGGCCGCCGGATTTGGCACGGGTGCGCCACCACGGCAGATCTGGCACGCTGTAGATCCATTTTCCCACCACGAGGCCGGCTGTGTGGTTTTCCAGGATCTTTTTCACTTTGTCGATCTCGTCATTGTAACGCCCTTGGTATCCCACCGAAGTAATAATGCCCGCCTGCTCAATGGCCGCCAGGTTGCGCTCCGCTTCTTCCATGGTAATGCAAATAGGCTTTTCTATGTATAGTGCAACGCCCCGCTTCGCAGCCATCACTTCCAGGTCTCCGTGGCGGTACGGCGTGATGCTCACCACAAGCGCATCCAATTCCGGCTCCTGCTCCAGCAGTTCTTTGTGGTCAGGATACAAACGCGCCGACGGCACTCGTTTGCCTGTGGCCAGCAGTTTTTCCCTGTTGCCCGTAGCAAACGCGACCATCTCCACCCCCGGAATGGAGAGCAGATTGGTCAAATGAAAATTCCCAAAATTTCCGCAACCCACCATACCAACTTTGATCGTTTTCATATTTTCTCCTTTCCTTTGCAAAAATCCCAACTATTTTCATCATAATATATCATTAATCAAATTAAAGTCAACATAATATCGCTATTTTTGTATTGTTTTATGAATATTTTTATTAGCTTTGTGAGTATATCTTTCTTCATCCGCATGCATCTAACCTCACTCCCCGTTTGTCCACTGCTGTTTCCGGCAGTTACGAAAAAAGGGCGTGTTGCAAAATGAAATTGCAATAACAGTTTGCACAAAGAATAGGTATAGTAAGATAAAAGACCCCTCCAAGAAAGCTGTTTTGGCTTCCTTGGAGGGGCGATTTTTGTGCAATATTTTGGAGACAAGCTATTTTGCAACAGGCTCTTTTTTCAATTATTGATTTCAACGGACGTAATGCACATAGTCCGGCTTGCGGGGCGCGGCAGGCTTGGGCTCGCCGCCGGCATAGCCCAGGATGCAGTGGCCGATGCCCTCCCAGTCGCCTTCGATGCCCAGTTCTTTGAGGATGGCCTTGCCCTCCTCGCTCTCGAATTCCTCCTTGGCCCGATGGATCCAGCAGCTGGCGAGGCCCTCGGCGTGGGCGGCCAGCATCAGGTTGCCCATCACAAGGCTGCCGTCGTAGATGCAGGTGGGGACGGCTTTGTTCGCCAGCACCACCAGCACCACCGGCGCGCCGTAGAAGGGGTCGCTGGAAGAGCCCATGATCCCGGCGTTCATGGCCGAGAGTTTGTCCCGCATGGCCTTGTTGGTGACGGCCAGGATGATGGGGCTCTGGCGGTTCATGCCGGTGGCGGCGTACTGCCCGGCGGTGAGAATGCGCTCCAGCACGTCTTCGGGCACGGGGTCCGGTTTGTAGCTGCGCACGCTGCGGCGGGTAAGAATGGCGTTGAGAACTTCGTTCATCGTATCTCCCCCTTTTTCTTTTCTTTATTATACCGCAGGCCGGGCCAGCCTGCAAAGAAAAATGCGGCCCCCAACGCCAAAAGGGCGTTGGGGGCCGCTGCCTGAGACAGGCGCTTGCTTTACTTGGCGGCCGTTTCGTCTTCTTCCTTTCTGCGGCGGCGCCACAGCAGCCAGAGCAGCCACAGCACCACTGCCAGCAGGATGACCACCAGGATCAGCAGAAGCAGGCACAACCAGCAGCACCAGCAGATGCCGCCGCTCGTTTGCTGCTGCTCCGGGGACGCCTTGGGCGCTTCCTCATCGGCGTTCTCCTCCTGCGGTCTCTCCACCGGCTCCGGCTCGTCCTCCGCGGTCCAGCGGCGGCCGGCCTGCTCGGTCAGTACCTGCGCCAGTTCGGTCACAGGCTTGGAAGAATCGGTCCACGGTGTTTCGGAATGGATGTAGGAATTGATGACGTAGATCCAGGGGATGCCGGCGGTCAGGTCCACTTTGCCCCACACATGGATGTTCAGCGGGTTATCCCTGGCGCCGATGTATCCGCCCGCTTCGATGGTGAGGTTTTCGGAGGTGATGGCGTCGGCGGTGCCCTTGTCGGTGACGGAACCGTCGGTGCGGATGGTCACGTCCTTGCCGGCCACGATGGTGTCCACCACCACGTCGCCTTCGCTTTCCAGGTGGACATTGCCGCCCTGGGTGCTGGCTTCGCCGGCCTCGATGCGGATGGGCGCGTCCTCGCTGCCCACGTCGCCCTTGGCGGTCAGTTCCGCGTCGCCCGCCACGACCTTGTCGTCGGGCTCGCTGCCGGCGGTGATGTTGCCGTCGCTGGTGATGTTCGCGGTCTCGTCGGCCACGATCTCGCCCAGCTCGGTGTCCTTATGGTTGTGGATGTAGACGTTGTCGCCCATGGCCGAAATGCGGTCCGCCATGGTCTCGATGGGCCGGTCCTTGGCGCCGGTGTCGCCGGTGGTGCTGTTGAGGGTGAGGTCCGGTGCGGTGAAGTCCAGGCCGTTCCAGCCGGGGACGGTGCTGCCCGCAGGGGCAATGCCGCCCGCCGTGTTGATGACGATGGCCTCCTCCGCTTCGAGGGGGGCGATGTTCAGCGGCTGGTCGGAGGGGCTCTCCAGCCAGACGCCCTTCAGCGTTTCGTCCTCGCCTGCGGCGATGGTCAGCACGCCGCCCACGTCCACGCCGAGGGCGTTGCCCTCTTCGCCCACGCTGCCGCCGTTCTCCAGCAGGATATCCACGTTGCCGCCGGCGGTGATGGAAGCGCCCGGGGCGCCTTCCAGCGCCTTCTGTGCGTCCTCCAGCGTCTTGCGGGCCGCTTCGGCTTGCTGCTTCGCCTGGTCGAGGGCGGCCTCGATGGCCTGTTTTTCGGCCTCATGCGGCTGGCGTTCCGTTTCCAGGTCGTTCAGCTGCTGCTGAATTTCGTCCATCTCGCCTTCCAGCTTCGCCAGCTCGCTTTCCAGCCGGGCCACTTCGGCCTGGTCGGGTTCGGGCTGCTGCAGGGCCTGCTGCAGCTGCTCTTCCAGTTCCTTGTGCTCTGCCTCAAGGTCCGCCAGCTGCTGTTGCAGATCCTTCTGCTGGCTTTCCAGCGCGTCCAGGTACTCCTGACGGGCGGCCAGCTGCTGTTCCAGCGCTTTCTGCGCCGCTTCGGCGCGGGCGGCCTCGGCCTGGGCTTCGGCCAGGTCCTTCACCGGGTCGGCGGCCACGTCCTTCAGTTCGCCCTGGATGTTGAGGGAGATATCTCCCCCGGCCTTCACGGTGTTCACCGTCACGTCGCCCAGCGCTTCGTCCACGGTGATGTTTCCGGCGGAATCCATCGAGAGGGTGCCGCCCGCTTTCAGTTCGTTCACATGGGTGCTGCCCTTCGGGCTGGTCACCGAGAGGTCGCCGCCGGCGTGCAGCCGGGTGGCGTTGAGGTCGCCCTCGGTGTTGCTCACCGTCAGGTCCTTGCCGCCCACCACGTCCAGTCGGGCGTTCCCGTCCAGCACGTCCGCGATGAGGGTGAGGTCTTCGGGGCTGGCCAGCCAGGTATCGCCCCGGGAGAGGGTGGTCAGCGTGTCGCCCACCGCCACGTTCAGCGGGGCTTCGGCGGAGCCGATGACGCCTTCCCTGGCGGTGAGGCTGGCGCTGCCGGTGGTGGAGAGGTTCAGCCCGTCGGGGCTGGCGTTCGTATCCAGCAGGCTGCCGTGGCCGGCCGTCAGGTCGATGCTGCCGCCGCCCGTGCTTTCGGCCTTTGCCAGGCCCAGGTCGCCCTGCACTTCGGTGATGGAGATATCACCGGCGGCGGTGGCGGTGAGGGTGGTGGCCAGGTCGTGGTCGTCCACGCTGATGGTGGTGAAATCAATGAAGAAATTCATCTCCAGCAGGCCGGTGAGGGCGTTGCGGGTGATGCGCCAGCTGCCGGTGGCGGGCATGGCCTCGGGGGCTTTTTGCAGTTCGGCCACGTCCACCACGGTGTGCTCCACCCAGTCGCGCTGGTCGATGGTCAGGTCCCGGATGCTGCCGGTGAGGGCAGTGAACACCAGATCGGTGCCGGTGACGTTGGTGAAGCCTTCGACGCCGGCGATGTCCGGTGCGGTGATGGTGACGTTTTCGTAGCCGGAGACCACCTCGCGGGCAGTGAAGGCGCCCTCATTTTGGGTGATGGTGATGCTGCCCTTGTTGGTGACGCTGGCTGCGCCGGTGGATTCGCCGATGGCCAGGTGGAAGTCGCGGAAGTCCCGGTCATCCTCGACGGGTTCGGGGTATTCCACCTTCTCCCAAAGTTTTTCCTCCACCAGGGCCAGCTTCTCCTCGTCGGTGAGGGCCGCCCAGTAGAGCGGGATGAGGTCCTCGTCCGCCATCAGAGCCTTGAGCGGTTCGTCCTGGCCGGGCTCGTCTCCCGGCTGGCCTTCGTCTTCATCAGCCTCAGGCACGCGCAGGGTCAGCACCAGCAGTTCGTCCAGCAGCTGGCGCAGCCGCTTTCTGTTCTGCTCCTGCTGGGCGGCGTCAGCCGGGTCTTCCGGTTCGTCCGGGTCCGCCGGGTCCTGGGCCTCTTCCAGCGCCTGGAGCAGTTCGTCCAGCTCTTTCAGCGCCTTTTCGATGGTTCCGGGGGTGGTGTCCAGTTTTTCCAGCGCTTCTTCAAAGGCTTCCTCTGTGCCGAGGGCGGGGGTGAGGGTCTTTTCCAGCGCCGCGGTGATGTCTTTCAGGAGCTGTTCGGCCTTGCCGGTGGCGTCGGCTTCGTCCAGCGCCCGTTCCAGCAGCAGGGCGGCGATCTCCTCGGGGGTCTGGGCGTTCAGCTCCACGCCCACGGTGGTGTCGTCGCCTTCCATGGCGTCGATCACATCGCCGGTGAGCATGGTGCCGTCCTCGCCCCGTCCGGTGAACTGTTCGGCGTCCTTTTCGCCTTCCACGATGCCGTCGATCCAGATGTCGCCGGCCTTGGGGATGCACATGGTCAGCGTTTCGGGAATGTCCAGCTGCAGGCGGCTGTCGGCCTCGCCCACGCTCTTTTCGCCGCTCACCGAGAGGATGGCGTTGGTGTCGTTGGCTCCTTCGCCGAAGGAGATGATCGCGTCCTTGCCGTCCGGCAGCAGGCGGCCCACCACGCCCTTGGCGCAGATGGTCACGTTGGTTTTTTTGCCGTCGCCGCTCACGCCCGTGATGCGTTCAAAGCGGAAGTCGTCGCCCGTTTGGGCGGTGAAGGTGCTGTCGTCCACCGTGGCGGTGGGGATGGCGGCGCTGCCGCCGGCGGTGATGTCCAGTTCGGACCCGTCGGTCAGGTCCAGGTCGCCGCCGGTGTAGTCTTCGCCCGCGTCGATGTCCACGGTGCTGCCATCGCCGGCGGTGATATCGCCGGTCTCCACCGGGCCCTCGGCGTCGATGGTCAGCCGGCTGTCGCTCACGGAAACGTCGCCGGTCCCGGCGCTGCCGCCGGCTGTGACGTCCATTTCGGAACCGTCGGTCAGCTCCAGGTCGCCGCCGGTGTAGTCTTCGCCCGCGTCGATGTCCACGGTGCTGCCATCGCCGGCGGTGATATCGCCGGTCTCCACCGAACCCTCGGCGTCGAAGTCCACAGTGCTGCCGCCGCCGGCGGTGATGTCGCCCATGGAAATGCTGCCGCCGGCGTCCAGGTCGGCGGTGCCTCCGTTCACCACGTCCAGGGCCTCGCCGGTGATGCTGCCTTCGGTGTCCACATGGAACTCGGCCCCGTCCACCACGGTGGGTTTCAGGGTCACGTCCTCGCTGGAATTGATGAAGGTATCCATCACGATCTCGTCCACAGGCTCCTGCCCGGAAACGTAGCTCTGGATCACCAGCGCGCCGCCGTTCATGTCGATCTCCAGCGCATCCAGCGCGGTGCCGATGGTGCCGGCAGCGCTCTTGGGCACCAGGATGATCACGTCGCCGCCGTTGGTGCAGATGTCGGTGTCGTCCTCATGGCCGGTCACGGTGTCGCCATCCACCAGGGAGCCCTTTTCGTTGCTCAGCTGGATGGTGACGCTCTTTTTGTTTGCGGGGTCGGCGCCGTCCAGGTATTCGCCGGCGCTCACATAGCCGAACAGATATTCCACTTCGGCGTTGGGCTCCAGCTTGAGGGTGCGGCTGTTTTCACCCAGCAGGGTGACGCTGCCGTCGGAGCCCACCAAAATTTCCTTCTGGTCCAGCTCGTAGTAGAGGATGGTCCAGCCAAAGGTGGCGCTGGTCTCATTGGCGTCCATCGCTTCGGAGATGGTGAGGTAGACGGTGCCGCCCACGCTCACGGTGCCCTTCAGCTGGTGTTCGTGGTCCTCGCCCGCGTAATGGTAGGTCCTGCTGCCGGTCAGTGGGGTGAAGTCCGCTTTGGCCCAGCCGCTTTCGCCGTTTTCGGAATAGTAGTAATTGCCCGCCAGGTCCTTGGCGATCTGGTCGGTGAGGCGTTCGAGATACACTTCCTCGCCCGCCTTGATGGTGATGCTGGCGTCGTTGTTTTCGGGCATGGCCTCGTAAAGGATCGCCATGCTTTCTTCGGGGGTGAGCACCACCAGCTGGCCGTTCTCGTCGATATAGGAGAGCTGGTCGCCGTTGAGGGTGTAGGCGGTGGCCTTGCCGTTCACGGTGTAGACCCGCTTGCCTTCCTCGTTGAGGGTGTACTCCCGCAGGGTGCCCAGGTCGCCCAAATCGGTGGCCACGATCTTGTCGGAGGTGTAGGTGACGCCGTCGAACCTGGCGCTGAAGGTCACCTGACCGTCCGCGTTCAGCACCAGAGTCAGCACCAGGCCGCTCCTGGTGAGGTAGAGGGTGTCGGTGACGCGGTAACCGCCGCCGTTCACCTGATTGTTGGCAGGCAGGGTGATCTCCTTGACGGGGATGTCCTCCAGCGGCCCCATCACCAGCACGGTGGGCTCCTCATCGTCGCCCACGGGGCTGCCGGGCCGCAGGATGAGCAGACCGTCGGAGACGTCCTCCGCGGTGCTGTAGCTGCCCTTTTCCATCTGGTTCAGATACACCGTGTCGCCCGCGGCGTTTTTGAACACCGCGCCGTCTTCGGTCTTCAGCAGGGTGTTGCCGGTGGCTTCCCTGTTTTCCACCAGTTCCGCCGCCAGGCCGCTGTTTTCGGTGTCGTAGATTTCAAACATGGTCGCCGGGTCGAACAGCAGGTAGCGGCTGCCGTCCCAGATCGCATACAGGCCCGAGGCGGCGGGCACCAGCGTGCCCTCCCCGTTCAGGGTGCCGATCCGGTAGTTGACGCCGGCCTTGTTTCTGCCGGGCGCAAAGTCGATGTAGGCCTGCAGGCCGTTCAGCAGGAAGCCGGTGGTACCGGCGGTGGGGTTGCCGCTTGCATCGTAAACATAGCGGTTCAGCACCGCGCAGCCGGTGTCTGCCAGCACCTTGGCGGGGTCATCCAGCCCGGTGTCGGTGGTGCCGCTCTCGCCGGCGGTGCGCAGATACCATTTGCCCGCCGCGCCGTTCTCGCCGGGCTTGTAGACGATGGTGTAGGTCTTGCCGTCGCTGCCGGTCTGGTCCGTGTACTCGGTCTCGCCGGAGGCGGCGTTGTTCGGGGTCAGGGTAACGGTGACGTTCTCGCCCTCCACCTTAAAGGTGAAGGTCACCTTGCCGGTGTCGTGCTGGTAGTTTTCCTCTGCCGGCAGCACCGTCTCGGGGGCGCTCGTGCTCTGGCGCACCAGGGTGTAAACGGTGACGCCGTTCTGGGTGGTTTTTTCAAGGTAGAGCCCGCTGCCGGAGTGGCTGTCCACCAGGAAGTAGGTCTTGCCGTTCACCGTCTGGGCCGTGGCCTCGCTCAGGTAAGACCAGATCTCCTGGCCGTCCACCGTGACGCGGCTGCCGGCGGCGTTCTGCATGTAGTACACCTGGCTGATGAGCCGGTACTCGGCCTCGGGGGTCAGCTTGCCGGTGTATTCGTCCCGGATCACGTCGTAGTGCTCGTACAGCGTGCCGTCGGGGCGCTCGTAGATCTCTTCGTCAAAGCCGGTGTACTTCACGCCGCTGGTGTAGTACTCGGTGGAGAGGCTGGAGGTCACCGGCTGCATCTTCACATAGGTGAACTGCAGCGAGTAGCTGTACATGGTGTAGGTGCGGGTCTGATACTTCTGGGTGGTGGGCTTGTTCGGGTCATCGTTTTTCCGCGTCCAGGCATACTCGGCGAAGTTGAACACGTCGCTGCCGTTCTTCTTGCCGTTGGCGGTGTAGGTGATGCCGTCCACTTCCACGCTGCTCTCCACCGTCCGCTCCACATTGGGCATCCAGTAGACGCCGCTGAGCGCCTGATAGAGACCCGCCGCGTCGCCGCTGAGGGTCTGGCCGGGGGCCACGGTGTAGCCGAGGCCATTGATATATACCAGACCCACGCTGGCGCCGCCGATGGTCATGATGTTGTCGGGATCCCAGACCACCTCGTAGCCGGTGCCCAGGAAGTTTTCCACGGTGAAGGAGTCGGCGGAAGCGTCCCGGCGCACCTTGCCCACATGGGTGGCCTCGCGCCACTCGTGCTGCCGTGCAGCGTCGTCGTACTTCGCTTCGTAATAGGTCACGCCGTCGCTGAGGTGGTTGGTCACAGGCCGGTCATTGGAGATGTTGAGGTGCTCCCTGTTGAGGCTGTCCTGGTTCACCTGGTCCACATCCTGGGTCTCGGTGCTGCCGCCGGTGAAGGCGTAGAACCGCAGGCTGTCGCTCTTCTTGTCGTGGAGCAGGAAGTAGTAGTAAGTCTTGTCGGAGGCGCCGGCAATGGCGTCCATGGTGGGCTGCAGGCCGCTGAGGTAGTAGTAGTCGATGTCGGCGGTGCTCAGCGCCAAAATGACCTGCACGTCCATTTCCTTCAGGGTGTCCTCGTCGGTGAGGTTTTCGCCGCCCGGGCCGGTCACCGTTCCGGCGGTGACCAGGCGGATGCGGGCTTCCCCGCCGCCTTGCAGCAGGCCCTTGGAGGTGAACCAGCTGGCGCTGACGGCCTCCAGCAGCACCTCGTAGGAGGCGTCCTCTTCCACGGTGAGATAGCCGGTGGACAGGTTGATGGAGATGCCTTCGCTCAGCTTGATCTCCACCACATTGCCCGAGGCGTCCTTCACAAACTCGAAGTCGCCCACCGCCGTTTCGGCGCCGCCCTCTTCGATGCGGGAGACATTGCCCCAGGCGTCCATGTAGAACAGGGTGCCGTTGGGCAGCAGGTAGCGGTAGAGCCGCTCGGCGGCGTCGTAGCCCTGGAGGTAGTAGTCCAGCACGTCCTTGCCGGTGAGGGTGTAGTTGGAGGCCAGTTCCACGGTGACGGTGGTGATGTAGCTCAGGGTGCCGGGCACCGGGATGGTGACGGTGGTGGCGCCGGCGATCATGGTGGCCTGCACGCCTTCCTGGAGGTCCATCTCCACGTTGCCGTTCAGCGAGACCACCCGCTCGATGTAGACCGGGTCGTCGTGGCGCTCCAGCACGGCGTTGTTTTTATCCACGATGATGAGGGTCACCGGCACGATGTTCACGAACACGTCGCCGCTGGCCTCGATGTTCACCACGCCGTTCGAGCCGGAGAACACATAGGCGTTGAAGGCCTGGTCCGCCGTGCCCACGCTGGCCGCGCCCTTGACCAGCAGGTCATGGGCCCACACCGGCGACACGGTGGCGCCGGAGGAGATGTCGGCCACGCTGTCCACGCCGGTGAGGGCGCCGCCCTCTTCGCCGGTCCAGACGAACTCCACATGGCCGTCGGTGTTGGACACAAAGCCGCTCACCTGCACGCCGCCGGTGCCGCTGAACTCGGTGCGCACTTCGGGCTTGTCATAGGCCACATTGTTGATGGTGTGGCTGATGCCGAACACGGAGGGCTGGATGAAGCCGCTGTTGGAAACGTAGATGCCGTTCAGCTGCACGTCAAAGCCCGAGCTGTTGGTGATGATGACCCGGGGCAGCACCGCCTGGTTGTAGACGATGACGCTGCCGGAGGCGTTTTTGCCGTCGTGGGTGAAGTCCGCCACGCCGGGCAGGTTGTTGCTGATGTCCCGCAGGGTGACGGTGTTGCCGCCGACGACCTGGTAGAAGTTGCCGGGGTCTTTGACGCCCACTTCCCGCACGGTCCGCTGGCCCTTGTGCTCGGAGATGTCGATGTAGACGCCGCCCGCCGCGTCGCCCAGATAGAGGGCGGTGCCGCCGTTCACCGCGACGGTCCCGTCGCTGGTGAAGGGGTGGCTGGTGCTGGTCTTCTTGATGATGAAGCCGCCTTTGCGGGCGTCCCGCCGGATACGGCTGCGGTCGAATCCGTAGCGGGTGACCGCCACGGTGGCGCCCCGCAGGATGACGCCGCCGCCCAGCGCGGTGTTGGAACTGGCGCTGGTGCGGCCGCCAGCCTTGGCCAGGGCCTCGCCCGCCGCGTTCAGCTGGATGGTGGCCCGCACGTCGATGTTGGCGTCCCGGTAGGCGGGCTTGGCGGAAGCGTAGATGTGCAGGCTGTCGTGGCCGGTGATGTCGGCCCCGGCGATGTTCACATCCGCGTTCAGGGTCGTCTTGGGGTTGCTGAGGGCGTTCACCGCCGCGCCCAGGGCCGAGCCCTTGGCGTAGGTGTAGGTGTAGATGTACAATTCGCCGTTGCGGGCGATGATCTCCACGTCCCGCCCTTCGATGACCGCGGGCTCGCCGGCGGCCCCCGCGATGACCACGTCGGCATCCAGGCTGGTATTCACGTCGGCGGAGGAATTGGGGGCCACGCCCAGGCCGGAGGCGTCCGCGCTGACGTTGGTCTCCACGCCCGCCTGGGAGGCGTCGGCGATGATGTTCACGGTGCTGAAGCGGGCCCGTATGAGGGCGTTCTTGCCGATCTGGACCTTCACGTCGCTGTCGATGTTCACCAGGGCGGTGGCGGTGCCCAGGGCGACCACGCCGCCGGAGGACACCTCGGAGCGGGTGTTGATGCTGTCCCGCGCGCCGCCCACGGCGTTGACGGTCAGATCGCCGTAGTTGGCAAGCAGGGTGCTGTTGTCCCCGATGAGGATGGACACCGCCCGGTTCAGGGTGTTCTTGGACCACAGGGTGGTGCCGCTGAAGAACCCGCCGCCGTCGGCGTAGGTGGCGGCGTTCAGCTGGGCCGCGGAGACAGCCTCCACGGTGAGGGCCTCGCCGGCGTCCAGGGTGCCGTTCACCCGGATGGTGTTGGTGGTGTCGGCGGTGTTCTCGCCGTAGGTGACGCTGGCGTTCACGCCGATGCCGATGGTGGTGCCCCGGGCTTCGCTGCGGCCCTTGGGGGCGTCCTCGCTGAGCACGCTCACGCTGCCGCCGGTGGAGCGCACCACGGCGCCCTCCAGCACGTCCACGCCGGTGTCGTACCAGGCGTTGGTGGGCAGCACGCTCACGGTCAGGCTGCCGGCGGCGATGTTCAGGCCCTTTTCGATGTTGGCCCGGGCATCGCCGGTGTTGTAGGCCCGCAGGGTCACGTCCCGGGCGGCTTCGATGAAGCTGCGTTTCACGGTGACGCGCACGGTCTGGGGCGCTGCGCCGGAGCCGCCCACCTTCGCGGTGGCGGTGTTCACGCCGGCGGTCACCAGGCCGCCGCCGCCGCCCTCGCTGGCGGCCACAGCTTCGGACACGGTGTTGCCCACCGCCTCGGCGGTGAAGGCCCCGGAGGTTTTGACGGCGATGTCTTCCACCAGCACATCCACCTTGTCGTGGGTGGAGGAGGCGGCGTTCAGGCTGCCCAGCAGCACCAGCCCCACGCTGACGCTGGACTTGGCGGTGGCCTCGGCCTCGGTGAGGCTCTTGGCCCGCACGCTGACGCTGCCCGCGTTCAGGGTGCCCGCGCCGGTGAGGGAGGCGGTGTTGGTGGTGGCGCTTTGGGCGGTGACGTCGTTGACGCCCGCGCCCACCAGGCTCACATCCGCGCCGCCGGAACCGCCCGCCTGGGCGGTGGCGATGCCATAGCCGCCGGAGCGCACGATCTCGGAGTTCACGTTCAGCTGCCCGCCGATGACGGCCTCGCCGTCAAACTGCGCGCCGGCGGTCTGGCCGGTCTTCAGCACCGCGTCCACCACGGTGACGGCGATGCTCACGCCGGAAACGTTCACCTTGCGGGTGCGGCCCAGGGCCTCGGCCAGCAGGTAGCCCAGGTTCTGGATGTTCACGGAATTGGTCACGCTGGCGCTGCCGGTCACCTTCAGGGAGGCGTCGGCAGTGGCGCTGGTCTCGGCGTCGGCGCGGTTGGCGTCGGTGTTGACCAGATTGACCCCCACGCCGCCGGCGGGGCCGGTGGCGGAATGGGATTCGGCATAATAGACGTTCTGGATGTCCACGCTGCCCGCGCTCAAAGCGCCGGTCTGGGCCAGGGCCTTAAAGCTGCCGCCGGCCACGACCTCGGTGAGCAGCAGGGTGGCATTGACCAGGGTCACGTCCACGCTGGCGTCGTCGATGTCCGCCTTGGCCCAGCTGCGGGCCGCGTTGACCAGCGCAAGCTGCCCGGCGGTGACGATGCTGCCGGTGGTGCGGATGTGGGCGCTGGACGCGCCTTCCATGCGTGCGTTGGCCTCGGAGGCCTTGCCGCCGATGATGGACACGGCCACCGAGCGGTCGGAGCCGTTGCTGCCCACGACAGCCTTTGCACCGGTCCCGGCGGCGTCGTTCAGGCTGGCCCTGATGCTGATGCCGCCCATGGCGGTCACGTTCACCGCGCTGGCTGCGCCGCCTTCCGGCTGGCCGATGTAGGCCTGCTGGCAGGCGCTGACGATGGCGTTCACTACGTTCACGGCCAGTTTCGCGCCCTGCACATTCACCTTGGCGCCGGCGATGCGGGCGTCGGCGGTGGCTTTGCCGGTGAGAAGGATGCTCACCGCGCCGCCGGTGGTCACGCTGCCCGCGCTGCCCTTGATGGCCGCTTCGGCCACGGCGCCCGCGTTGGCATAGGCCACGTTGGTGCCCGCATCCAGCAGGCCCACGCCCTGATTGGGCTGGCGGGACACCGCCTCGGCCCGGGCGTTGTAGATGTTGGTGACGGTGACGGAGGCGGCGGAGACGGGCCGGTCTTCCGCCATATTGATGTAGGCGGCAAAGGTGCCGTCCGCCCGGGCGATGATCACGTTCACGCCCAGAGAGAGCAGCTCCACGCTGGTGCCCGGGTCCGCCGCGCTGGCGCTGGCCAGGCTGTTTGCGGTGGCGATGACCGAAAGGGCCGCGCCGGCGGTGACCTTCACGGAATCCATGAAAGCCTTGTTGACGCTGCGGTTCAGCGCCACTGCCGTGTTGCTGCGGGCGGAGGCGAGGCTCACGCTCACGCCGCTGCCCTTGATGTTGTTGGCCAGCAGGGCGCTGGCGCCCTGGCCGTCGGCGGCGTTCAGCCGTGCGTTCACGGTGATGGCCGCATTCTCCACTTCCACGCCCTGGATGTAGGCCAGGTTCTCGGCGTCCAGCAGGGCCGCCAGCACGTTGGCGGCGATCTTGACGGCGGTGAGGCTGGCCACAGGGGTGACGCTGTAAACCCGGGAGGTGGCGACGCCCTGGCCGGTGACGGAGAGGGCGCCCGCGGTAAGCAGGCCCGCGCCGGTGACGGCGGCTGTGCCGCGGCTGTCGGCGTTGGCCACGCCCACGTTCACCTGCAGGGCGGCGCCGCTCAGGTCCGCGCCGCCGGCGCTGGGGGCCAGGGCCGCCACGGCGCTGGCGGTGTAGCCGGTGGCGACGGACACGCTGCCCGCCGTCACGCTGCTGCCCGCCGGGATGTCCAGGATGGCAGAGAATTCGCTCTGGGAATAGGCCGTGTTCACGATGACCGCGGCGGTGATGGCCCCGGCGCTCTGGTTGAAGCTCTGGGCCAGCACGTTGGCGGTGCCGCCGGCGAACACGTCCGCCTTGCCGGAAAGGGTCAGGCTGAAGGGCGCGGCCACGGCCTGGGTGAGGGCCCGGCCATAGGCCGCGGCCACGTTGACCACGGCGGAGACGGCCCCGCCGCTGCCGGTGATGAGGCCGGCAAAGACGGCTGCGTTCTCCTCGCTGGCGTCCACATCCTCGGCGGGAGCTGCCACGATGTTGCCGCCGGGCAGTTTGTCAAGGTCCACATACTTCATGTGGTCGAGGCCTTCGTTCAGCCCGCTGCGGGCAGTCAGACTGCCGGCGGTGATGTTGCCGCCGTCCACATTTGCCTGCTGCTCGGCCCGCAGCAGCGCCACGGCGGCAGAACCCAGCACGCTGATGGCGCCGGCGTTCACGCCCCAGACCTGGGCGTTGGCGGTGGCCTGGCCGAAGGAGCCGATGGCCAGCGCGCCGGTGACGTTCAGCAGATGGCTGCCCGCCTCCTTGCCGCCCAGGATGCGGGCGATGTTTTTGGTGTTGTTGTCCGCCACGGCGGCGTTGAGGCCCACGGCCACAGCGCCCGCTCCGGCGGCAAGGGCCAGCGCCTCGGCGCTGGAGGTGTTCGGATCGTTCTGCCGCCCGGTGGTGACGCTCAGGTCCGCGAAGTTCATCTCCACGCCGGTCACGTCCACCTGGGCGATGTTCCCGGCCTGCAGCAGCACGGTGCTGACCACCATGCCCACCGCCACCGCGCCGCCGGTGAGGCTGGCCACATAGGCCCGGCCGCTGGCGTGGAACGCGCTGTCGATGGCCACGCTGCCGGCGTTCACATTGACCCGGTCAAGGCCCGCGAACAGGTTTGCGGTGTTGAACACCAGCAGCACCTGGGCGGTGACGCCCACCGCGCCGCCGGTGACATTGGCGGCGTAGCTTTCGGCGGCGGTGCTCACGTCGTTGCGGATGGAGATATTGCCCGCGTTGATGGTGCCGGGGGCCACAGACCCGGTGGCGTCTGGGGCCGCGCCGATGTAGGTGCGCACGGTGGGAGCGGTCTTGGCCAGAGCCACCGCCGCGCCCACGGCCACCCCGCCGGCGGCGACGCCGAGGGTGAAGGCCTTGGCGTCGCTGTTCACCAGCGCGTTCAGGGTGATGTTCGGTGTGCGGACGCTGCCGCCGGTGGACACGCCCTGGGCGATGAAGGTCTCCACCAGGCTCTTGTTGATGGCCACCGCCGCGCCCGCGTTCACCCCCACGCCGCCGGCGGCGATGCCCGCCGCGGCGCTGATGGCGGTGTTGTCCACCGCGGTGGTGATGCGGATGTCGGCCACGTCCCGCAGAGAGCCCGCGCCCTCCACAGAGGCCCGGGTATTGCCGTCAAACACGGTGACGGCCACGCTGGCGGAAACGCCGGCCATGCCGCCGCCCAGGCCCAGGGTGGCAGCCACGATGTTCTGGTAATCGCTGTCGGCGCGGATGGCAAGGGCGTTTGCCTCTTCCACGCTGCCCAGCAGCCGGGCGCTGACACTGCTGCCCAGATGCACCACGGCCAGGGCCACGCCCATGCCGGCGGTGCCCGCCGCCCCGCCGCTCACAGAAAGGGCGTGGATGGTCAGGTCGGACACATTGAATTCTTCGCTCTGGTCGTTCAAAAAGTCGATGTTTTTCTGGTCGTCCTCGGAGAGGCCGCCGCCGGCCAGCCGCGGGCTCTCGGCGACGGCTTCGATGGCGACGTCGCCCTTGGCGGAGAGGACGGAGCCCTCCCCTGCCCAGGCTTCCACGGTGCCGTTGAGGATGGCCGCGGCCATGCCCACGCCCACGCCCACCGCACCGGAGGCCCCGAAGGCCACGGTGCCGAGGCTGGCGTTCAGCTGGTCGGCGGCGCGGACGGTGATGCTGCCCGCGCTGGTCACGGTGGTGCCTGCGCCGATGAAGGCACGGGTGAAGGCGGCGCTGGCCACATTCTTGAAGCCCTCATAGATCTTGTAGGCTTCGTCCGCGTCGGAACTGCCGCTGCCCACCGGGGTAACGGTGAGGTCCGCGCCGGGCTCGCCGGCGGTCACGGTGCCGTCAGCGTTCTGGGTCACCGTGTGATCCTTGTTGAAATCTTCGCTCACATACTGGTCCGCGCCGTCGTATTCGTCGTCCACCGGCACGTCGCTGTAGCGGTTGCCGCTGCCCGCCAGGGCCTCGCTCAGCCAGGCGGCGTCGTGCCCGTCGTAGACCCCCTTCGCCCCGGCGGGGGCCTTTTCTTCCATGCCGGCCAGCAGGTCGGCGGGGTGGAAGTGCTCGGCCAGAGCCTTGGCGGTGTCATCGTCCAGCTTGCCGCCCACCACCAGCGCCATGATGACCGCGCCGATGCCGGCGGTGGCCCCTGCGCCCACGCTGCCCGCGTAGGTGCGCACATCCCGCTTGCTGAGGGCGTTCACCAGCACGTCGCCGGTGAGAGTCTGCACCGCGTAGTTTTCGTCGATGCCGGCGGCCACCTGGTTGTCGGCCAGGGTGACGATGGCGGTGACGCCCGCGACGGCGGTGCCGCCGAAGGCCGCGGAGGCCGCCACACCGATGAGCTGATAATCGTCCAGCGCGTTTAGGGTGATGGCCGCTGCCTTGATGACGGGCTTTGTGCCGCCGGCATTGTCCTGCACGATGGCCAGCACGGTGTTCTCGCTGAGAATGACGTCCACGGTGCCGGAAACGCCCGCGGTGCCGCCGCCGGAGACGCCCGCGCCGTCGGCGGTGATGAACTCTTTGGAATTGGCCAGGATGTTCAGCTTGCCGGTGGTGTCCACGCTGGAACCCGCCAGCAGCACGGCCTCGGCGAGGCCCCTGAAGCTGGTGACCACCGCCACGCCGGACACGCCGGCGGTAGCGGCCCCGGCCACGCTGAGAGCCACGTTGTAAAGGTCGATGCGGGTGTCGGCGGTGACGTTCACATCGCCGCCGCTGGTGATCCGGCCGCCCAGATGCGCCTTGACGGCGTTTTCAAACAGCAGGATGTTGCCCGCCCCGCCGGCGGCCACGGTGCCGCCGGTCACGCCGAAGGTGGCGGCCAGCAGGAACATCTCATCAATGCTGTCGGCGTCCACAGTGATGGACTTTTCGGCGTGCACTTCGCTGTCGCCGCCGTCCAGAATGGCAAAGACCTGCTTTTCAAAGAGGATGGTGACCACCGTGCCGCCCAGGGCCGCGGTGGCGCTGCCGGAGGCGGAAAGAGCCCCGCCGAAGTTCACCACAAAGGTGTCGTCCTTTGCTTCAACGAGTATCTCGCCTTCTCCGTGAGAGTCGTCGGACTGGCCGTCGCCGTCCGCGTCCTTCTTTTCGGCGCTGTTGAGGCCCGCGCTGACCCGGCTGTTGTTGCCCACATGGGCGTTCACGATGTTCTGCACCAGCAGGGTGTCGGCCACGCCCACCAGGTTCGCGGTGGAGGAGCCGGTCACCGAACCGGCCACCGCCGCCATGTAGATTTCTTCCGCAGAATGGGCATGGACCACCACGCCCCGCCGCCGGTCCTGACGGTTGGCCGTCTGGATGCCCGCGTCGGAGCCGGTGTTCAGGGCGTAAGCGGTGAGGTCGCAGTGTTCGCCCGCCAGGGCCTGCACAATGTTCTTGAAGATGACGGTGGTGGCGCTGCCGCCCAGGGCCGCGGTGGCGCTGCCGGCGGCGGCCAGGCCGCCCGCGCCGCTGACCACCAGGTTGTCGGCGTCGGCCAGAATGCCGATGCTGTCCCAGGCTTCCGCCTTGGTGTTGTCGCCCAGGCGGGAGATGGCCTCGCTGGAAAACTCGTTGTGGACATAGGTGCCCGCCAGGTCCAGGGTGGTGCTGCCGGTGGGGGCCAGGGCCGCGCCCGCGGCCAGCGAGCGGTTGTTTGCCCTGGATTCCACCAGCACCTTGCCCTTGCGGGCGATGAGGGTGGCCCCTTGGGCCGTGACGGCGCCGTTCTCGCTGACGCCCGCGCCGGCGTGGGCTTTCTGGCTGAACCGCTGCACCAGCACGGTGGCGCCCGCCGCAGCAGTTCTGCTGCCGGTGGCGGAGAGGCTCGCCAGAGCCGCCAGCAGGTCGCTTTCGTTGAAGGCGTGGAGCAGCACGTCGCCGGAAAGGGCTTCCAGATGCGCGCCGCTACCCGCCAGGGCCATGGTCTCGGAGGAGGTGGCAAAATACGCCAGGGTGGCCGCCGCGTTCGCGGTGCCGGAGGGCGCGCCGGAGGCGGAGGCCAAAATCTCCATCACCCGGTCCGCGCTGTCGGCGGTGAGGGCCACGGAATCAGCCTTGACCACGGTGTTATCGCCCACCCGGGCGCCGGTCTCGTTGCGGATGTCGGTCCAGGCCACGGTGCCGCCCGCCGCCACGTTGGCGCTGCCGGCGGCAAGGCCCATGTTGGCGGCGATGAGGGCCAGCTCAAAGTCGTTGTCCGCGTCCACGGCAAAATCGCCGGAGGCGTTGACAGTAACGCCGTCGCCCACCGAGGCCAGCGCCGCGGCACTGCTCTCCACCAGGTTGAAGCCGCCGCCCAAAGTGAGCAATGCGGAACCGGTGACCGCGTCGGCGGTGGCCACGTCCCACACAACATTTTTGGCGTTGGCGGCAACGGTCACGTCGCCCGCCGCGTTGATGGCGCGGTCCGCCTGGCCATTGCCCACCTTGGCCTCGGCCTTGTCGTTCATCTGGGCCAGGGACACCACGGCCCCCACGCCCGCCTTGGCGGTACCCAGGCTGGCGGAACCGGCGATGACCCGGCTTTCAGCGGAGGAATCCGCCCGCACGGTCAGGTCTCCGCCCAGGGTGAGGGCGGCGTTGTCGCCGATGGAGGCCAGCACACTGTTCTCGGCCAGCAGCTGGGCCACGGTGCCCGCCACGTTGGCCGCGCCCGCCACGCCATGGTGCAGGCTGCCGGAAACGGCCTCCACATAGTAGTTCACGGTGGCCAGATAGTTGATCATATCCAGCACGTCCAGCAGATCGTCGGTGCCGATGGTGCACTCCACCTTGATCTGGCGGATGTGGGCCAGGTCGTCCGGCAGGGTGATGTGCATGAGGCCCTTGTCGGTCTCGCCCACGGTGGCGTCCTGGTTGGCAACGGTGAACAGGTCGCTCCAGTCAAAGGGGAACTGGTACATGCTCTCGTCCACCAGGGGCCGGTCTGCGGTGACGGTGAGGCTGTTTGCCTGGGCGGTGAGATTATCGCCCATCTGGGCGTGGATGTTGCTGAAGGAATGCAGCATGGCAAAGGCCGCGCCAACGCCCACCGTCTGCGCACCGATATTGGCGCCCAGGGCGCGGATGGCCAGCTTGCTCAGGTCTTTGGCGGCGACGCGCACGTCGCCCCCGGCGTTGATGGTCACGTTGTCGTCCACCAGGGCCAGGGTGTCGGCTTTGTCGGTGAGCACGGCCACCGCGCCGGCCACGCCCAGCGTGCCCTGCATGCCGGTGGCGATGGAGGCCGCCACGGCCTGGGCGCTCATGTAGCCGGGGTAGTTGCCGGTGAGGTTCTGGGTGGTGTCGGCGGTGACGGAAACGTCCTTTGCCGCGTTCAGGGTCACGCCGCTTGCCACATTGGCCTCGGCGGTGTTCTCATTGAGGGTCACGGCCACGGCTGCCGCCACGGTGTTGGCCCCTACGGGCGCGGTGGTCACGGTGGCGCCGGTGGCCCGGTTGCGGAAGTTGACCACGTTTTCGGCCTTGGCCTGCACGTCGCCCGTCTGAGAGGTGACATTGCCCAGGATGCGTGCCAGGGTGTGGTGCTCGGTGAAGGCCAGGGCGATGGCCGCCGCCACGTTGAGGCTGGAGGTCTGGGGCTGCACGCCTGCCACCTGCGCGCCGGAACCGGACACGGAAGCGTCCAGGCCGCCGGTCTTGGAGGTGGCCTTGGTCAGGTCCAGCCCGAAGGCCTTGAGCAGATTGGAGGAATAAGGCACCGCGTCCAGCTTGCCGCCGATGCCGCCGGCGGCCTGGTTGGCCTTGTTCTGCAGCGCCACGCCGCCCATCTTGTTGGTGGCCGCCACGATCTTGTTGCGGATGGTGCTGGTCTCGGCGGCGCCGGGGCTGATGTAGTTGAGCCCCTCGCGGAACTTCTCCAGCAGGCGGTCCAGGTCCGCGCCGATGGAGGTGGCCATGGCGTAGCTTTCGTCGGTGACGTCGGTGGCGCTGTGCACCCGCACGCTGCCGGCGGCGGTGGTGTCCGCTTCCAGGGATGCGGTGATGCCGCTGTCCACCAGGCTCACGCCCACCGCCGCGCCCACGGCGGCCCGGCTTCCCGCCGCGAAGGCGGACACGCCGGTGTAGCTGTCGCCGCCGTAGAGGGCCTGCACCAGCACGTTGGCCATGGCGAAGATGTCCTCGCCCTGGGCGTTCTGGCCGGTGACGATGGCGGTCTCGAGGGTATCCACGGAATTTGTGGTGGTCAGGCTGCCGCCGGAGAGCAGGGCCGCCTTGACGATGTTGTTCACCACCGCCACGGCCACGCCCGCGTCAAAGGAGATGCCCTTGGTGTTGGTGCCGCTGGCGGCGGCCTGGGCCAGCTGTTTGTTGGTGGCGGAGCCCAGGGTGGGAACGTATTCAAAGGCTTTGTCCCGCCGGGCGATGGGGTCGCTGCCCGCCACGGAGACGGTGTCCACATCGTCGCGGAAATTGGCCAGAATGGCCAGGGACGCCGCGCGGATGACCCGGTTGCCCAGGGTGGTGACGGCGTCGCCCGCGGTGGTCTCGGTGCCGATTATGGCGGTGACCACGGCGTCAATGAGGTTGGTGGCGAAGGACGCGCCCACGCCCACCGAGCTGCCGGGCTTGCGGGCGGTGACCGCCTTGGCGGCCATACCCAGCGACTTGTCGGCGCTGGCGGAGGCGGTGGTGTAGACCTTCTGGGCCTCGTTTGCCTCCACGCGGATGTCGCCGCCGGCGGTGATGTCCGGCTCGGAGGCAGCGGCGTCCCGCCCGGCGATGGTGGCGCTGGACACGGCGTTGATGATGGTGATGGCGGCGGAACCCGCCACGCCCACGCTGGAAGCGCCCACGCCGGAAACGGCCTGGGTGGAGATGGTGTGACCCACGCCGTCCAGCTCGCTGCCGGTGGCGAATTTGGTGGTGAGCAGGGCGGCAAAGGCCTCGTAGAGGTCGTTCACCGCGAAGCCCAGCTGGGTCATCTCGGCGCTGATCTTATCCAGCACCGGCACCTGCAGGCGGTTGCCGTCGCCCAGGTAGGGGATCCAGTTGCTCTCTTCGCCCATCACGGCAAAGACGTCCCCGATGTAGGCCGTCAGCGCGTCGGAATAGAGTTTGGCGTTCTGTTCGGCGGTGTTGGTGTCACCGGTGAGGCTGGCCTTGATCTGTTCGGTCAGAACGGCCTGGTATTCCTTGGCCGCCTGGATGCGCTGGGCCTGCTTTTCCTCTTCGGTGGCCCCGGTAACGCCCAGCAGCTGGTCCACCGCCTGCTTCTGCTCCTCGGTGAGGGCAGGGCTGCCGCCCTGGGCCAGCTGGAGCAGAATGGACATGAGTTCATAGCCCAGCACCCGCTTTTCGGCGGCGTAGGCCATCATGGTCTGCAATTCACTTACCAGGTCCGCGGTGAGGGCCTCGTAGCCCCACTGCGCGCCGTATTCCGCATAGGGATTTTCCGCGCCGGTGTAGCTTTCGATGACCTGCGCGATGACATACTGCTCCAGACCATAGACGTGGTCCATGGTCAGTTCGGTGTTCTTATCCGCCTTGTAAGCGGCATAGATGAGTTCTTCCAAAAGTTCGGTGAGGGTGCGCTGGCCCGCGCCGTCCACCACCACCTGGCCCACCTTGACCCATTCTTCCTCCTTCAGGTCCTGCTGCCACAGGGCGATGGCGATCATCTCCTCAATGGCTTTGGCCAGGGTCTGCTTTTCCTGGTCGGTGAGGCTGTCTTTATCCTTCAGGGTCAGGAAGGTGTATTCGGTGCTGGTGGTGAGGGCGTTGCCGCCCACCGCGCCCAGCAGCTCCTCCAGATGACCGGTCTGGAGCATATAGTCCACCAGCAGGTCGTAGGCTTTGTCCAGCAGGTCGGCCTGGGCCTTCTCGTAGATCTCGGCAGCCACGGTGATGTTGCCGCCGGCGGCCAGTTTGCCCTTGCCCACCTGGGCGATGTTCTGGTGGTCCACCATGTTCACGGCCACCGCCGCGCCCACGCCCACATAGCTGTTGGTGGTGCCGGCGTTGGAGGTGACCTTGGCGTCGGTGTCGTTGCGGGAGATGACGGAGATGTCCTCGCCGGCGGACACGTCCACATCGGCGATGAGGGCGCGGGAGAGGTTATTCTGCAGGTTCACGGCGATGGCCGCCGCCACCTGGATGCTGCCCTCCATGGTCTCAAAGGGGCTGCGGCCGGCAGCTGCCTTTTCCACCGAGGCAGTGTTCACGTTTTTGGTGTTGACGCGGCCCGCCAGGGCCTTGCCGTTGTTCAGTTTCTGGTCGGCGGTCTGGTCCGCCTGGCTTAGGTGTGAGCCGTCGGAAGAGGAGGTGCTGCCGCCGGGGGTGATGGTGCCGCCCACCAGGCCCTCGGTGCCTGCCGCACCGGCGCTGCCTGCGTCCGCTCCCGCGGTTCCGGTGGCAGCCGGGGCGCCCTTCACCGACGCCTTGATGGTCTGGGTGACGCGGCTCACCGACTGGGCGGCCACAGAGATGTTCTTGCCCGCCTTGGCCCGCCGCTTGAGCAGGCTTTCGGCGCTGTCGTTGAACACGCCCACGGCCACCGCGGCACCAATGCCCACATTGGTGCCGGCAGACGCGGCGTCCGCGGTGAGGAAGCGGATCATGCGGTTCTGGGCGGTGAGGGCCACGTCGCTCGCGGCGTCCACGCCCTGACCGGCGGCTTCGCCCAGCTCGGACAGGACATACACGCCGGAAATGCTGGTGGCGGACACGGGGGTGACGGAGGTGCCGCCGGCGGAGCCTGCCGCCGCGAACACCCGCTCGCTGCCCATATAATAGGAGTCAACGGTCACGTTGCCCAAGGCCACGTCGGCGGGCCGGGTACCGTCCAGCGCCAGGAACACCACCCCGTCGGGGACGGAGGCGACAACGTCGATGCCTGTGACGGCCACGGCGATGCCGGCCCCAACGCCAACGCTGGAGCGGCTGTAGGATTTTTCGTCTTCCAGGGGGAACATGCCCAGAGAGCGGCGGGCCCGCTTGCCGCTGGCGTCCGCCACGGTCTCCAGGCGGCTGTCGGCCACGCGGGAGGCCACGGTCAGGCCGGCGCCTTCGCCCAGCCGGTATTCGGCGGCGGGCGCGAGTTCGGCTTTGGAGTTCAGGGTGATCACGTGCACGGTGATCGCGCCGCCCAGCATGGCGGTCTCAGCCGGCGGGATGTGGCCGGACTTGGCGATGGCGGAGGAATCCACCCGGCGGTTCTCCACGGTCACGGCCAGAGCCTCGCCCGCGGCGACGACGCCCCGCCGGATGCGGGCGGCGGCGTTGTGGGTGAAGACGGTCACGTTCACGGCGATGCCCGCGGCGGTGTTGGTGGGTTCCTTGGTGATCTGCACCTTGCCGAAGCCGGGGATGACGGCGATGGTGGAGTTATTGTAAAGGGAGCCGTCCGCCCGGGTCTGGGAGGTGGTCTCGCCATAGGCATGCAGCTGCACGCCGTTCGCGGCGCTCACCACGCCGGCGGTGTCGATGAGGGCCAGGATGTCGTTGTCGATCACGGCCAGGGCCAGCGCGCCCATGGCCTGGGTGCGGGCCACGTCCTGGTTGGGATCGGTCTCGGCCACGCCCTTGTTGAACAGGCTGCCCAGGGTGTTGCTGCCGGTGATCTTGCTCAGCGCCCAGGCGGGGGTGCCGGAGGTGCCGGTGCGCATGCCCAGCACCGACTCGGTGAGGCTGACCATCGAGCGCAGCGACTGCTTCTGGGTGGGCTGCTGGGTGAAGGTGGGGTTGCCGTACTCGTCCACATACACGCTGATGGGCGAGGAGATGGCATAGGTGCGGTTGCGGATGAGGCTGTCGGCCTCGGCGCGGACGGTGCCGCCGGTGCTGACCACCGAGGCAGTGCTGTCTGTGACTTCGCCGTAATTGCCCACATACACGCCGGTGCGGCCCAAAGCGATGCTCACCGCCACGAACACGCCGCTCTTGGGTTTCATGCGGGCGATGTCGGTGGGGCCGGCAATGCTGGCGGCCTCGGTCTCCATGCGGCTGCGGGCGTCCAGCAGCACGTCGCCGCCGGCGGTGATGGCCGCCGCATCGGTGACGATGGTCTCGGTCTCGGCGATGGCCACCGCGCTGGAAAGGGAGAGCAGCGCCTTGGGGAAGCTGCCCTTATCCACGGCGCTGATGTACACTTCGCTGTCGGTGCGCAGGGCCGTGCCCGCGCCGCTGGTCAGCCTGGCGCCGCCGTCCACCAGAAGGGTGGTGCGGGCCTGGCCCCAGGCGAAGGACAGGGGGATGTAGCTGAGCAGCTCGGCGCAGTCAAAGTTCACCAGGGTGGAGGCCAGGGCGTGGATGGGGCCCTGGGCGGCGGTGATGCTGCCGTGGAGCAGGATCTCGGCGGTGGGCTGCTTGACGATGACGAAGTTGGGGAAGTTGGAGGCCACGCCCGCCATCACGTCCACCATGCCGGAGGTCTGACGGATGGAGGCGATGAGGTCCACCACGCCGGCGGCGTTGAGGGACGCGCCATCAGCCACCACGATGCGCACGGTGGGGGAAGCCTCGTAAAGGCCCACGCCGTATTCCAGCGCGGTCCCGCTGAGTTCGTCCTCCGCCACGGTGATGGTCAGCTCGTCCTCGGCCAGAACGTCCGGGTCCTCGGCCTCGGCCAGGATGAGGATGTGCCCGCCGGACACCGGGCCCAAAATCTCCACTTCGGGCGCTTCGAGGATGACGGTGAGGCCGTCCGCCAGCAGCTTTTCAACGGTAATTTTGCCGGAGGCTTCCACCAGCAGGTTGGACAGGTACGTCGCCATGCCCCGCACGGCGGCGACCAGGTTCACCGTGACGTCCACGGTGGGGTCCAGCGCGCGGCACACCACATAGTCGGTGAAGTCTTGGGCATTGATGGTGGGGGCGTTGTTGTCGTTGAGTTCGATGGTGCGCTTGTTTTCCAGCCGGTCGGTCACAGCGTCCAGGCCGCCGCCGAAGCGGATGTCCATGGCCTGGCGCAGGGCCACCGTGTTCAGAAGTTCCTCCACGATGTCGATGGACAGATCGGGCAGCAGCCGGATAACGCTCTGGGCGTTCAGATGCAGGCCGTCCTCGGTCTTGCAAATGCGCTGTTCAAAGGGCACGTCGCCCAGGATGTCCTCGCCGTTATAGACGTACTTCGCGGCGAGGCTGCCGGTGAGGTGCAGCCGGTCGTAGCCGCCGTCCGCTTCCTCGTTGATGGTCACGTCCAGGCCAAACACGTCGTGGAAGGCGCTGGTGGTGTCCAGCGTGATGACGTCGTCGCCGCCGCCGCCGGAAATGACGTACCTGCTGCGGTACTGCATCTGGTCCTCTTCCAGCCCGTATTTGGAAATGAGCTGGGAGAACTCCTGGTAGAGGTTGCGGCCATTGACCATGGTCAGGCCGCCGGTGACGGACATGGTGTCAGCCCCGGCGCCCAGGTCCACCGTGAGGTCGGTGCCGCCCAGGTCGATGTCGAAGTTGTAAAGGGCCATGAACTTGCCGGTGCGGGGGTCGATGCCGCTGCCGGCGTAGACGTTGGTGGAGTTCACCAGACGGACCACCAGATCGTCGACGCCGTCGCCGGTGTTCACGTTCACCTTGGTCATGGTGCGGCTTTCAATGTCCGCGATGAGTTCTTTCACCCGCTCCTTGATGGCAAGGGCGAAGTTGTTGGCGGTGTCCTGCACGACCTCGCCGGTGGAGGAGGACTGGGAGGCGTTGTAGATGTCCTTCACCGCGTTGAAGATGGCCAGCGGGTCGGAGTTGCCGATGCCCACCGTGGCGCTGGGCGCCTGGGTCACCTGCAGGCCGATGCGGTCATCGCCGCCGCCGCTGCTCACATTCACCACGGCCACGTTCTCGGTGGTGATGGCCACGTTGTCGTCCAGCTCGGTGCCCTCGTATGTAAACTCCAGGGCGTTTTTGATCTGGATCTGCTCTTTTGAGGAGAAGTACAGCCCGGCCAGCAGCACGTCGAAGCCGTCCGCCATGAAGTTGCCCTGCATGTTGGCGCTGCCGTCCGAAGCCTGACCGTTCTTATACTGGTCGGAGACGATGGAGATGGAGGCGTAGGGGTACGCGGGGGTGGCGTCGGTGAACAGCACCGAACTGACGGAATTGTCCTCCGTGGGGGCGGGGCCCGGGTCGCCGCCGGTGAGATAGAACTGGATGGCGTCCAGCAAAGCGGTGTAGAGGGCGCTGTTGGCCGAGAGGTCCACGTCGCCCTCGTAGGTGCCGGCGGTGACCTCCACCTGGATCTCCACCGCGTACTTGCCCGTGGCGGCGGCCGGTTTGGTGAGCAGGTAGTCCACCGCGCCGTTCAGGGCGTTGACGATCGCGCTGTTGGATGTGTCGTTCTTGAAGGCCTCGGAGTCCAGCGTTTTGCCGTTCACCGACAAAGTGGCGCTGCCCTCCGGCACCATGAAGTCCTCTTCCACTTCGGAGCCGCCGTTGTCTTCCAGAACGCTGCCGTCGGTGGGGGGCGCGGTGTCTTCCGGCGCGTTCGGGTCCACCACGGAACCGCCCGCGTCTTCCAGCCCCTCCCCGTCGGAGTCAGTACCGTCAGGGTCAGTGCCATCGGGGTCGGTGCCGTCGGGGTCAGTACCGTCGGGGTCCGTGCCGTCAGGGTCGGTACCGCCGATGGGGTCAGTACCGTCAGGGTCGGTACCGCCGATGGGGTCAGTACCGTCAGGGTCGGTACCGTTGGGCTCGGTGCCGCCGGTGGGGTCGGTGCCGCCGGTGGGCTCGGTGCCGCCGGTGGGCTCGGTGCCATCCGTGGGTTCCGTGCCGTCCGTGGGCTCGGTGCCGTCCGTGGGTTCCGTGCCGCCCGTGGGCTCGGTGCCGCCGGTGGGGTCCGTGCCATCCGTGGGCTCGGTGCCGTCCGTGGGCTCGGTGCCGTCCGTGGGGTCCGTGCCGCCCGTGGGTTCTGTCCCCGCCGGCGCAGTCGGGGGCGCATCCGCAGGCTCGGTGCCGGTGGGCTGTGTGCCCTGGGTCACAGGCGCGGCAAGGCCGCCGCCCGTCTGGGCAGCGGCATCTTCGGCATGAACGCTGACAGACAGGAACAAAGCTGCCGTCAGTGCGGCCAGCAGCGCAAGAGCGCGCTGTGCTCCCTTCTTTGCGTTTTTCGCTGTCAAAGAGTCTCTCATGGAAACGCCTCCTTCGGCCCCGGCGCGCACCGCGCCGCGTTCTTCCCTGTTCGGTTTTCCCGTTTATTCCGTGATGGTGTTCAGCAGGTCTTCGGCCTGCGCGCTGATGACCGGGTCGGCGTCCGCCCCGTCATATCCGGCGGCAAAGGCAAGATCCCCGGCGGCCTGCTCCATGTCCGGCTCGCCGCGCATCAGCTCCGCCGCGCCCCGCCCGTAATGGCTCATCTGCAAAGAGCTTTGCTGCTGGATGGAGCGGCTGTAGTAGTCCACCGCTTCGTCGTAGCGCTCCATCAGCAGGCAGCACAGCCCGGCGTAGTAGCACAGGGAGTCAACGGTGCTGTCCAGCGCAAGGGCCGTCTCAAAAAATTCCAGCGCGCCGGCGGTGTCTTCCGCTTGCAGCTTCGCCAGCCCCAGGCCGGCGAACAGCCCCGCCACATCGGCGTTCTGCGCGCCGCCGTTGGCCTGCAGCCAGACGGCGTGTTGCAGCGCCTCGCCGCTCTGGCCCTGGGCCAGATAAAGCTGGGCCAGCAGCAGCCGCATGTCCGCCGCAGCGGGCTGCAATTCCAGATAGCGTTCCAGATCGGCGGCCAGAGCCTGGGTGTCGCCGCTGCCCGCGTGGAGCTGGGCCAGCACCAGATAGGCGTCCGCCAGGCCGGGGGCCAGCCGCACCACCTGTTCCATGGCGGTTTCGGCCTCGTCCGCCCGGTTCAGGATGGTGAGCAGGCAGCCCTCCTTCAGCAGCAGTTCCGCCTGGAGGGTGGCGCCGTATTCCGGCTCGTAAAGTTCAAGGCAGCGCTGAACGCATTCCAGCGCCTCGTCGTATTCCTCGGCGGCGATGTGGGTCTCGGCCAGCCGGTAGTAGTCTTCCAGGCCGTCGGGCCGGGTGAGGGTCTGTAGCTTGGTGCGCAGCCGCTCCAGCTGGGAGGCGTTGACGTAATCGGTTTGCTGGGCCAGGTAGGTCTTGGCGGCGTTGCTCTCCTCCGCCGATATCTTCACGGTGATCCAGCTTTGGGCGCCGAAGGTGAACGCGAAGGCCAGCGCCAGAAAAGCGGCGGCCCAGCGGACCCACGGCTTCAGCCTGCGTTTTTCCTGTTTCATCCTTCGGCCTCCTTCCACCCCCCTGCCGGAGGGCACACGTCTCCGTTTTTATCTTACCAATCGGAACGCCAAAAAAAGAGAGCCTTACAAAATTGCAAGGCTCTCTTTCAAAAAAACTGTCATAATTGCTCAAGCAGGTATCCGCCCCGAAGGGAGGCGATCTCCAGCCGGGATTCATCGCTCTTCAGCTTTTTGCGCAGGCGGGAAATGAGGGTCCACAGGGCGCTGTTCTCCTGGTCCGCTCCGTCGCCCCACACCTCCCGGGCCAGTTCGCTGCTGGACACACGCCGCTCGGCGTTTTGGGCCAGCAGCAAGAGCACGGTGAACTCCTTTTGGGTGAGCTGGATGTCCCGCCCGTTCACGAACCCCGTCAGGGCGACGGTGTCCAGCAGCAGGCAGCCGTAGGTGATGTGGCGGCGGCTGTCGCTTCTTTCCCGCAGGCGGGCCTCCACCCGGGCCACGAACACTTCCAGGTCATAGGGCTTGGTCATGTAATCGCCGCCCCCGGCGCGAAGGCCCTCCACCACGTCCTGGTTCTCCCCCAGGGCGGTGAGGAACAGGATGGGTACATGGTACCGGCACTTCAGTTCGCGGCACAGGTCCAGGCCGTTTGCGTCGGGCAGCATGATGTCCAGCACGATGAGGTCCACCGGATGCCATTGAAGCTGCCTGCGCGCTTCGGCGGCGGTGGCCGCTCGCAGCACCTCGTAGCCCCGCAGGCTGAGCACTTCGGCGTTGATGCGCATGATGTGGGGGTTGTCCTCCACCAGCAGGATGGTATTCATTGCTCCTTCGCCTCCTTCAAAACCGTAAAGGCCATCGTGGTGCCGCCGGGGCCGGTGCGCTCCACCCAGATGCGGCCGCCATGGGCCTCCACCGCCTCCCGGCATATGGTCAGCCCCAGCCCGCTTCCGCCGGTGCCGCTGACGCCCTGCTCAAAGATGCGGGGCAGCAGCGCCGGGTCGATACCGCCGCCGGTGTCCGCCACGCGGAACAGCACGCTCCCCTGCGGCCCGCCGTCCCCGGCGCTGATGGTGATCCGGCCGTTCCGGGTGTTCTTGCTGGCGTTCACCACCAGGTTGATGAAGATCTGCACCAGCATTTCAAAGTTGCCGTGCACCTGTCCCCCGGAGCCGGGCAGCACCTGCACCGTGTTGTTGTTTTTCACGCACATGGGCACGGCGATGGCGCCCACGCTTTCCAGCAGTTCCTCCACCTCCACCGGGCCAAAGGAAAGCTCGCTTTTGCGCCCGTAGGAGTACTCCATCAGCCGGGTCACCATGTTTGCCAGGCGCTGGGCCTCCTGCTGGATGGTCTTGAGGTTGGCGGGGGCCTCGCCGGCGATGCGGCCTGCCGCCAGCTGCATGCCGGTGAGCTGGGCATAGCCGGAGATGACCGTCAGCGGCGTTTTCAGTTCGTGGGCCACCTTGTGGAGAAAATCCATGTTCAGCTGGTTCATCTTTTCCAGCATCTCGCTGCGGCTGCGGCTGGCGATCAGTTCCGCCTCCTGCCGCTGCCCCCGCAGGCTCATGGCCGCCGCGTTGAGGAACACAAACCCCAGCATGCCGCAGGCGGCGGCCCCGTAGCGGGTGACCTGGGCGCTGCGCCCTGTCATGAGCGCTTCATAAGCCAGCCCGGCCAGCAGCAGGATAAAGCCCAGAAGCACAAGGACATCCGCCGGGCCCAGCTTTTTCCGCCGCAGATAGACCCGCGCGACGCCGAACGCCAGATACGCGAGATAGGGAATGGACAGATAGTACACCAGGGTGGAAATGGTGACCAGCTCCCGGGTGGGAAGCAGGCAGACGAGCACGCCCGCGGCCCCGGCCATGCCCAGATAGGCCCAAAGGGGGCCCTGGGCGCTGGCCGTCCAATACTGGCATTTCAACATCAGCAGAACGCAGACCGGCATGAACATGACGATGAGGATGAGCGCCCGGTAGGCCAGATACCAGGATGCGTCCGGCGCCAGCAGATGGACCACAAAGAAGTTCTGGTCCCGCAGGGCCGTCAGCACACAGCACAGGGCAAGGCAGAGAAAGCTGGGTTTATTCCGCACCGCCGCGCTGAGCAGAAAGTAGGCCGCCAGCAGCAGAAGGCCGCCGCTGAGGGCCAGGGACACAAGGTCGCCCGCCGCCTTGAATTCCTCGATGTTCTGCGGTGTGGAAAGCTCGAAGGGCGGGATGTGGCCGCCGTCGTTGTGGACGTAATTGGAATATTGAACGATGAGTTCGATCTCGCCGCCTGTGCCGGAGAAGAGCGGAACGGTCATGTAGCCCACCCGGGGCACAAAGCCTTCCTCCGTTTCGGACACCTGCCCGTACTCCGCCGCCTGCACCCCGTTCACAAAGACGCGGGTGGCATAGTCCAGCGAGAAGCCGCAAAGGGCGTAATACTGGTTCGGCCGGGCCAGGATGCGCAGGCGGTAGGTGCCGCAGGCCCAGTCGGAGGGCGAGGCGTCCTGACCGGCCTTTGCCCCCACGGTCCCCGCGGCGAAGTCCGCCGGGCCGTACAGTGCGCCGGGGTAAAAGTCCCAGCTGCCGCCCACCTGGTACACGCCGTCCTCCAGGCTGGCCGCGCGGACGTCCAGCACGCCGTCTGCCGCCGCGATGCTCTGCTCTGAGGAGGCGCGCCCGAAAAAAGCCGTCGCCAAAGCCAGCAGGCTGCAGGCGACCACCATGACCGGCAAGAGCCAGCGGGCCGTTTCCCGAAGAATGCCTTTAAAACCCATGGCGAGGCCCCTTTCCCCCTTTTTAAATATTGTACCACATCCGCCGCACAACGCCAAAATCATTGCAAAACTGCAAAGTCACTCGCTATAAATTTGCTGGCAGCCCTCGATGGCCTCACCCAGATAGGTCTCGATCCAGCGGCGCAGCTGCTGCTCGTCCCGGTTTTTCAGGTGGGTGTAGAGCAACCTGGTGTTGCGGCAGAGGGCCTCGATGCCGTAGCGGCGGCAAAAGCGCACCCACAACACGATGGCCGGCGCACGGAAGGAGCAATAGAACAGGGGCAGGATGCTGTTGCCGCTGATGAGGGCCAGCTCGTGCTGGAACTCAAAGGCCCGCTCCGCCGCCTGCTGGGGCGTCTGGGCCCCGGCGATGTGGGCCACAAGGCCGCCCAGGCGGTCAATATCCTTGTCGGTGGCGTTGCGCAAAACCAGCCCCGCCGCCAGCTGTTCCAGCGCCCGGCGCACCTGCATCTGACGGGCCAGTTCCCGCTCGGGGGCAGCGCCGTGCCCTGGGCCAGCTCCCCTGAAAGGATCATCCCCTGTATCTGCTTGACGAACAGGTCCTTCAGGCTGGGGGCCGAGATTTTTTCAAATTCCACTGCGTCTTCCTCCCCGCATTGGTCATACCAGATACCACGCCCCTATTTTACCATGCAAATGGCTGAAGGAGATGGGCGTGTTCCTTGTTGTTTCAAATTTACTGCGAGACCGCCGGTTGGCAGCTGCCGGGCTGTCTGCCGGTGTTCACGGGGCCGTCTCTGGCGGCTTCGCGGGGCGTTTTCTTTTTGTGCGTTCAGTCCTCGTCCACGGGCCGGGCAAGGCCGAGGGTCATCATGTTGTGTATCATCCGATAGGTCAGGCGCGCCATCGTCCGGGGCGGCTCGCCGCAGCCGTCCGCCAGCCAGCGCTTGATGAGGCCCACCGCGCCGGTGGTGCAGAAGGCAAAGCCGTAGTCGATGCTGCTGCGCCGCTCGGGGAAATCCTCCCGCAGCTTTTGCAGCACGTTCTCCTCCATCATCCGCTCGATGCGGTGCAGAAAGGCCATGTCCCCGTGGGGCCCCACCAGGGCGGCGCAGATCTCCTGATTGTCGTAAAGGATGGAAAAGACCTCCTCAATGAAGGCGAGGCCCTCCTGCTCGAAGGAGCTCACCGGGTGGATGTGCACCGCCGCGTATATCTCGTCGAACAGCTCCTGCTCCACCGCCGCCAGCAGGTCGAAGATGTCGTTGTAGTGCAGATAGAAGGTGGAGCGGTTGATGTCCGCCAGGTCCACCAGTTCCTTCACCGTTATCTCGCTGGCGCTCTTTTGCCGCATCAGCTGTGCCAGCGCCCGCCGTATCTGCCGGCGGGTGCGCCGGATGCGCCGGTCCTTTGTTTCGTCCATGGCCTCTCCTTTTCTGCCCGCCGGGCAAATTGTAAATCTTTTTTGAATGTTCAACAGTTTCTCGTCATCGTGTCGATTAAACGCCATTTGGCTGAAAAATCAACGGTTGAGTGTTTTTCTCCCTTTCAGTATAATTCTCCTCACGGAAAAAGCAATACCGCGATGCAAAATCAACGCTGTGTTGCTTTTTTTTGCAAGACTGCACAGGAAAGGGTGCGAAATTTCAGGTCATGCTGAAAAACGAATGGAAAGCTCTGCGGAGCAACTGGATCATGCTGGTGGTGATGGCGGCCGTGGTGGCCATTCCCACCATCTACACCACGCTGTTTCTCGGGTCCATGTGGGATCCCTACGGCAGTGTGGACCGTCTGCCGGTGGCGGTGGTGAACGAGGACCAGCCGGTGGAATACAACGGCGGGACGCTGTCCATCGGCAGCGAGCTGGCCGACAACCTGCGGGAGGACGGCTCCCTCGATTTTCATTTTGTGGACGCGGACGACGCCCAAAAGGGACTTGCGGACGGGACCTATTACATGGTCATCACCATCCCCAAGGACTTTTCGGCCAACGCGGCCACCGTCACCGGCCCGTCGCCCAAGGCCATGGAGCTGGGCTATGAGACCAACCCCGGCACCAACTACATCGCCTCCAAGCTGGGCGAGAGCGCCATGGCCAAAATCGAGGCCGAAGTGCGGGAGAGTGTGACCCGGACCTACGCAGAGACCATGCTGGAACGGCTGGCGGACATCGGCGATGGGCTGCAGGATGGGGCCGGCGGCGCGGCGAAGCTGGAAGAGGGCGCATCCGATCTGGCCGAGGGCGGCCAGACCATCCGGGATAACCTGAAACTCCTGGCGGACAGCACCCTCACCTTCCGCAATGGCAGCACCGAACTCACCGAGGGCCTTGCCAAGTACACCGCCGGTGTGGACGCGGCGGCTCAGGGCGCGGCCAAGTTGAAAGAGGGCGCGGGCCAGCTGGCCCAGGGCGCCGGGCAGCTGGGCGACGCGGCCCCCGCTTTGACGGAGGGCGCGGGCAAGCTGAGCAAAGGCGTTCAGGACCTGGCCACCGGTGTGAACGACGCCAAAACGGGCGGCGACACCCTTGCCGCCGGGGCCGCCCAGGTGGACGACAAACTCACCGAACTGAACAGCGGCCTTGCCCAATTGCAGACCCAGACCGCCTCCCTGCCGGACAGTGCGGCGGCGCTGGACGCGGGGGCGCAGCAGGCCCAGTCCGGCGCGGCGGCCCTGCAAACCGGGCTGGAAAGCGCCTCTGCCGGGGCGGCTGCCGCCCGGGAGGGCGCGGCCCGGCTGAACAGCGGCCTGCAGGCCCTGACGGCCAATTCCGCCGCTCTGAACGAGGGGGCCGCGGCGCTGGCCCAGGGTCTGAACGCTCTGACAGCGCAGGCCCAGACTCTTTCTCCGGAGACCGCCGCTGTACTGGACCAGCTGCAGCAGGCCGCGGCCAGTTTGCAGCAGAACCTTGGCACCTACACCGCCGGGGTGGACACGGCAGCCGCCGGAGCCGCGGCGCTGAACGATGAGAGCACCGGCCTGCCCGCCCTGGCGGAGGGTCTCGGCCAGATGGCGGGCAAGTCCGCTGAACTGACCGGCGGCCTTGCCACCTTGCAGCAGGGCACGGCCACCCTCGCCCAGCAGGCTCCCCAGCTGGTGCAGGGCATCGACCTGGCCGCCCAGGGCGGCCAGAACCTGCAACAGGAGGGCACCAGCGTGGGGCGCCAGGGCGCGCAGGATTTGAGCGGCGGCCTGGAACAGCTGGCCGGGGGCAGCGCGGCGCTGCAGACCGGGCTGGGCGACCTTTCCGCCAAGCTGCCCGCCCTCACCGACGGGCTGACCCGCCTGAAGACCGGCGTGGACGAACTGCAAAAGGGCGCGGGCCAGCTGGCGGACGGCACCGGCGAGCTGCAGAAGAACAGCGCGGCGCTGAACAGCGGCGCGGCGGCCCTGGCCAGCGGCGCGGCCCAGATCGGCGGCGGCGCTTCCAAGCTCTATGAGGGCAGCGGTGAACTGACCGACGGCCTGGACCAGCTGAAGGAGGGTTCCGGCACGCTGGGCGCTTCCCTTTCGGACGGCGCGCAGCAAATCGCCGAGACCAACACCGGCGACGAGGCGGCCGAAATGATCGCCGCCCCGGTGAGCGCTGAGGAGGCCAAGCTCACCGAAGTGCCGGACAACGGCCACGCCATGGCGCCTTACATGATGTCGGTGGCGTTGTGGGTGGGGTGCATCGCCTTCAGCCTGATGTATCCCCTCACCGAGTATCAGGGTGAACTCAAGAGCGGCGCGGCCTGGTGGCTGAGCAAAGCCTCGGTGCTCTACCCTGTGGCGCTGCTGCAGGCAGTAGTGATGGTGGGCGCGCTCCACGCGCTGGACGGCTTTGCCCCCGCGCGGATGGGCCAGACCCTGCTTATCGCCTGCCTCGCATCGGTCACCTTCATGTCGGTGATGTACTTCTTCACCAGCCTGCTGGGCCGCATCGGCAGCTTTTTGATGCTGGTGTTCATGGTGGTGCAGCTGGCCGGTTCGGTGGGCACCTACCCGCTGGAGATCTCCGGCTCCTTCGTGAAATACCTCCACGACTGGGTGCCCTTCACCTACACCGTCAAGGCCTTCCGCAGTGCCATCTGCGCCGGGCAGGACGTGAGCGGCTGCGCCGTGTATCTGGCGCTGTGGGCCCTGGCGTTCACCCTGCTCACGGTGGCGGTGTTCGCGGTGCGGGCAAAGCACATCCGGGCGGGCAGACCCACTCTCACCCCCTGGCTGGAACGCCACCGGCTGGCATAAACCACAGCTGAATAAAACAAAACAGTGTCCCCGCCCGGCTTCTGTGCCGGACGGGGGCGATTTGTGTTTTGTCTTACGCCGGCTCCTCGGCAAAACTGCCGGTGTAGAGCTGGTAGTACTTGCCCTTCTTTTCGATGAGCTCGTCGTGGGTGCCCCGCTCGATGATGCGCCCCTGCTCCAGCACCATGATGCAGTCGGCGTTGCGCACGGTGGACAGGCGGTGGGCGATGACGAAGGTGGTGCGCCCGTACATCAGCGCGTCCATGCCGCTCTGCACCAGCGCCTCGGTGCGGGTGTCGATGGAGGAGGTGGCCTCGTCCAAAATCAGCACCGGAGGGTCCGCCACCGCCGCCCGGGCGATGGCCAGCAGCTGGCGCTGACCCTGACTGAGGTTCGCGCCGTCGCCGGTGAGCATGGTATTGTAGCCGTCCGGCAGGCGGCGGATGAAACCGTCGGCGTTGGCAAGCTTCGCCGCGGCCATGCATTCCTCGTCGGTGGCGTCCAGATTGCCGTAGCGGATGTTGTCCATCACGGTGCCGGTGAAAAGGTGGGTGTCCTGCAGCACGATGCCCAAGGAACGGCGCAGGTCCGGCTTTTTGATCTTGCCGATGTTGATGCCGTCGTAGCGGATCTTTCCGTCGGCGATGTCATAAAAGCGGTTGATGAGGTTGGTGATGGTGGTCTTGCCCGCGCCGGTGGCGCCCACAAAGGCGATCTTCTGGCCGGGCTTTGCCCACAGGCTCACATCGTGGAGCACCAGTTTCTTCCCATCGTAGCCGAAATCCACGCCCTCGAACACCACGCTGCCTTCCAGCTTGGTGTAGGTGGTGGTGCCGTCGTGGTGGGGATGTTTCCAGGCCCACACGTTGGTGCGCTCGGTCACTTCCTCCAGCTGGCCGTCGGCGTTCTCCCTGGCGTTCACCAGTTCCACATAGCCCTCGTCGGTCTCGTGCTTCTGGTCCATCAGGTCGAACACACGCTGGGCGCCGGCGGCGGCGGTGACCACGAAATTCACCTGCTGGCTCACCTGGGTGATGGGCTGGGTGAAGCTCTTGTTCAATCCCACAAAGGTGACGACGGTGCCCAGGGTGACGCCCGCCAGGCCGTTGATGCCCAGCACCGCGCCCAGGATGGCCACCAGCGCGTAGCTCAGCCAGCCGATGTTGGCGTTGATGGGCATGAGCAGATTGGCGTAACGGTTGGCCAGGTCGGCACTTTCCCGCAGCGCCTCGTTCACCTTGGCGAAGTCCGCCTTGGCGGCCTCCTCGTGGCAGAACACCTTGACCACCTTCTGGCCGTCCAGCATCTCCTCGATGAAGCCGTCCACCGCGCCCAGGTCCCGTTGCTGGCGGATGTAGTACTTGCCGGAGATGCGGGAGAAGTTCTTGGTCACCATGAGCATCACGACGGCGGTGAGGATGGAGATGACGGTGAGCGCCGGGTTGATGACGATCATGGTCGCCAGCGTGGCCACCATCGTGATGGAGGAGTTGATGATCTGCGGCGTGGACTGGCCCAGCATCTGGCGCAGGGTGTCCACGTCGTTGGTGTACACCGACATGATGTCGCCGTGGGCATGGGTGTCAAAATACTTGATGGGCAGCGCTTCCATGTTGCGGAACAGATCGCCCCGCAGCCGGCACATGGTGCCCTGGCTGATGCTGACCATGATGCGGTTGTAGCTGAAGGCCGCCACCACGCCCAGAGCCATGATGACGGCAAGGCGCAGGATCTGGGCGGCAAGGCCGCTGAAATCGGTGGAGCCGCTGGCGATCATGGGCATGATGTAATCGTCCACCAGGGTCTGGGGGAAGGTGGCCGCCAGCACGCTGACGCCGGCATTGATGATGATGCACAGCACCACCAGCGCAAAGGGCACCTTGTAGTAGTGAAGCATATAGCGGATGACCCGCTTGAGCACCGCGGCAGGGTCTGCGGGGCGCGACATTTTCGGATTCATATTCTCTCCCCCTCCTTTCACGCGGGCTGGTCGAAGTCGCCGCCGCCCTTGACCTGAGACTCGTAGATCTCCTGGTAGATGGCGTTGGTCTTCAAAAGATTCTCGTGGGTGTCAAAGCCGTTGATGCGGCCGTTGTCCAGCACCAGGATGCGGTCTGCATGCTCCACGCTGGAAACGCGCTGGGCGATGATGATCTTGGTGGTGCCGGGGATCTTCTTTTCAAAGGCGGCGCGGATCTTGGCGTCGGTGGCGGTGTCCACCGCGCTGGTGGAGTCGTCCAGGATCAGCACCTTGGGCTTTTTCAGCAGCGCCCGGGCAATGCACAAACGCTGCTTCTGGCCGCCGGAGACGTTGGCGCCGCCCCGCTCGATGCGGGTGTTGTAGCCGTCGGGCATGCGGTCGATGAACTCGTCGGCGCAGGCCGCCCTGCAGGCCTCCACACACTCTTCCTCGGTGGCGTCGGGGTCGCCCCAGCGCAGGTTTTCCAGAATGGTGCCGGAAAACAGGGTGTTCTTTTGCAGCACCACGGCCACCTGGTCGCGCAGGGCCTCCATGTCGCAGCGGCGCACGTCCACGCCGCCCACCTTGACGCATCCCCCGTCCACGTCATAAAGGCGGCAGATGAGGTTCACCAGGCTGCTCTTGCCGCTGCCGGTGCCGCCGATGACGCCGATGGTCTCGCCGGAACGGATGTGCAGGTCGATGTCCGACAAAGCGTTTTTGCCGCTGCCGTGTTTGTAGGAGAAGTTCACATGGTCGAAATCGACGCTGCCGTCGGGGATGACGGTGATGGGGTCCTCAGGCTCGGCCAGGTCGGGGGTCTCCCGCAGCACCTCGCCCACACGGTGGACGCTGGCCAGGGAGATGGCGATCATCACCACCACCATGGAGAGCATCATCAGGCTCATCAGCAGGGACATGATGTAGCTGAACAGGCTGGTCAGATCGCCGGTGGACAGATCGCCCGCCACGATGAACTGGGCGCCCAGCCAGCTGACCATGATGATGCAGAAATAGACCGCGATCATCATGGCGGGGTTGTTGAAGGCCAGCAGGCCCTCGGCCTTGACGAACATCCTGCGGATGTTTTCAGAGGCTTTGGTGAACTTTTCGTTCTCATAGTCCTCCCGCACGAAGGCCTTTACCACCCGGATGGCGGAGACGTTCTCCTGCACGCTGGCGTTCAGCTCGTCATACTTGTGGAACACCTGGTCAAAAATGCGCAGGGTGACCACCATGATGGCGCCGATGGCCGCCACCAGGAACACCACCGCGATGAGGAAGGTGGCGGACAGGCGGGGGCTGATGTACACGCACATGGCAAAGCTGAAAACAAACATCAGCGGCGCGCGCACCGCAACGCGGATGATCATCATAAAGGCGCTCTGGATGTTGGTCACATCGGTGGTCATGCGGGTCACAAGGCCCGGCACGCTGAACTTGTCGATGTTGGAGAAAGAGAACGTCTGGATGTTGTCATACAGCGCCTGCCGCAGGTTGGCGGAAAGGCCCGAGGCCGCTGTGGAGGCGAACCTGCCCGCCGCCGCGCCGAAGAAAAGGCCCAAAAAGGCCAGCGCCACCATGACGGCGCCGTAACGGTAGACCGCGCCGATGTTGGCGGCCTCCAGCCCCTCGTCCACGATGCGGGCGGTAACAAACGGCAGCAGGATCTCCATCATCACTTCCAGCGCCGCCATCAAAATGCAAAGGCAGGTCGGTTTTTTGTATTGCTTCAGTTGACTGAGCACTTGCTTCATTGTATCCACTCCCTTCAAACATTGCCTGGGCTTGCCAGGTTTTGCAAAAGGCGCTTTTGCATCGCCTCAAGCTGGCACAGTTCCCCCTGGGTGAACCCCTCAAAAGCCGCTTCGTAGCTGCTTTTCAGCGCCCGGTCCAGCGCGGCCCGCGCCTGCTCCGCCTTTTCGGTGGCGAACAGCCGCTTGCAGCGGTTGTCGGCTTCGGTGGTCTCGGCCCGAACGTAACCGCCCTTGCGCAGACGCTCCGAGGATGCTGCTCAGCGCCGCCATGGAGTAGCCGCACTGACGGTGCAGCTCGGTGAGGGTGGTGCCCTCCGGCCCAAAGCTCAGAATGCGCATCAAAAGATGCGCCTGCGCCGTGGAAAGCCCGGTGCGCTCCACCATCCGGTCGGTGAATTGCTCCATACGGATGCTGATCTGGCGGTTCTGCGTCGCCAGGCTTCTGCGGTCCACTTCCATGCTCCTTCGCCTCTTTTGGGAATCCTTAAGGTGAAAACTGTTCGCTGCCTTATCAATTTATAGCACAGCTTTGCTTGCAAGGGAAATTCAAATGTGTTATTATCTATAAACAGCTTTTATTATATTTACGCATACAATAAAAAACACTCGAAACCGGGGAGGGGTTTTTGTTGAATACGACGCAGCTGGAATGCTTCCTGGCGGTGGCCAACCACCTGAACTTTTCCCGGGCAGCGCAGGAACTGCACATCACCCAGCCGGCGGTGAGCCACCAGATCAACACGCTGGAGGCGGAGCTGGAGGTCAAGCTGTTCCACCGCACCAGCAAGAGCGTGCGTCTGACCCTGGCGGGCCATCAGTTCAGCCAGTATGCACGGGAGATATTGAAGCTGACGGGCCTCTCCCGGGCGCGGATGCGCCAGTGGCGGGAGGCGCTGCCCCAGCGCCTCGGGCTGGGATGCCGGAATTTTCTGGTGCTGCAGGCCTTGCGACAGCCTCTGGCAAAGCTGCGCTTAGAGTTGCCCGGGCTGCTTCCGGTGCTGCGGCAGGTGCCCTCCGCCTCGCTGGACCACCTTCTGGAGGAAGACGACGTGCAGGCCATCTTCACCATGCAGCAGGCGGGCCCCAAGACCAGCCGGCGCCGCCTGGCGGACTGCCCCGTGGCCTGCGTCTGCGCGCCGGGCCACCCGCTGGCGGGCTTCGAACAGCTCACCCTGGAACAACTGAACCGCCAGGACGGGCGCATCGCCAGCTGCCCGCCGCCTCTTTATTCCCAGCCTTTTTCCGAAGTCCTGACCCAGGCTCTGGCAGGCCGCGGGCCGGACCGGATGCTCTTCTGCGACAGTCTTGAGATCGCCTGCACCCTGGTGGAATCGGGCTACGCCTTCACCCTGCTGCCGGACCTGCCCGGCGCGCGCCTGCCGGGCCTGCGCTACATCCCGATGCCCCAGTTCCAGCCTCTCTCCTTCGGTGCGCTCTACCGCACCGGCAGCCTCACGCCGACCCTCAAGCGGCTGTTCACGTTGCTGGAGGGCTCGCTGTCCGACCCTCAACCATGAAAAGAAAGGAACACATCCCCATGAACGAAAAAGAGATCGCCGAGATCCGCCGCCGCTACCGCCAGGGCAAGTCGAACATCAGCCATGTGGTGGGCTGCTATGTGAACGAGGAGCGGCAGATCGTGGCCCGGTTCGACCAGTCCCTCACCCTCTCCGGCCAGGAGGAAGCGGACAAGTTCCTGGCCATTTTGCGCCGCACCCTCTCGGGCGCGCTGGGGCGCAACCTGCTGGACATCACCTTCACCACCGCCCAGGTGGCGGGCAACGCGGGAGACGAGCACGCCCTGCTGATGGCCCTGCGCGATTCCAGATTGCAGGACGAGGCCGCCCGGGAGGAGTTCTTCGCCCGGGCCATCGAGACCATCGACGTGGAGGGCAACTACCTCATCCTGCTCACCTGCGACGCCTACGACGTGCCCGGCTTTTCCAAGGACGGCCAGCGCGCCGAGGACGGCAGCGAGGAGATGTACGCCGGCATTTTGTGCAGCGTGTGCCCGGTGAAGATGACCAAGCCCGCGCTGAGCTATTTTGTCTACGAGAACCTCTTCCGCAGCCGGGACATCGACTGGCTGGTGAGCGCCCCGGAGATGGGCTTTCTCTTCCCCGCCTTCGACGACCGCTCCACCAACCTCTACGGCGCGCTTTATTACACCAAAGACACCTCCCACAGCCACACCGCCTTCACCGACCGCATCTTCGCCGCCCCGCTGCCCATGCCCGCCGAGGCCCAGAAGGAGACCTTTGACGCCATCCTCACCGAAGCGCTGGGCGAGGAGTGCAGCTGCCAGGTGGTGCAGTCGGTGCAGGAGCAGCTGTGCAGCATGATCGCCGAGCACAAAGAGAGCGGCGAAGCCCAGCCCCTGCTGCTGGACAGGCACGCCGCCGCCCGTGTGCTGGAGGAATGCGGCGTGGAGGACGCCCGGGTGGAGGCCTTCGAGCAGCGCTTCGAGGAGGACTTCGGCCCCGAAGCCGCCCTGCCGCCCAAGAACCTGGTGGACACCAAGCGCCTGGAACTGCGCTGCCCCGATGTGACCATCCAGGTGAACCCCGAGCGGGGCGACCTGGTGGAGACCCGGGTCATCGACGGGGTGCGCTACATCCTCATCCGCGCCGAGGAGGGCGTGCAGGTGAACGGCGTGGAGGTGCGCATCGGGGAGTGAGCCCTCATTTCCGCAGAAAAAAGCCCCCGGCTTTTTGAAAGCCGGGGGCCTTTCTTCGCTTCAGAGTTCAGGCCGCTGCCGCAGCCGGTTCTTCGGGGGTCTGCGTGCGCACCTTTTTGCGCAGGATGAAAAAGCACACAAGGTGCGCCGCCGCCGTTATTCCCCAGGACACCGGGTAGGACAGGTACAGGCAGAACTGGGTGGGCTGCCACTGGAACAGGGTCGCTATCCAGATGATGCGCAGCACGCAGGCGCCCAGCACCGACACCACCATGGGCAGCAGCGAGAACCCAAGCCCCCGCACGGTGCAGGCCATGCAGTCCATCCAGCCGCCAAGAAAGTAGGTGGTGCAGATCACGCTCATGCGGTAAAGGCCATAAGTAACGACCTGGGCGTCGGAGGTGTAGATGCCCAGCAGCCAGCGGCCCGCCAGATAGGCGCTCCCCCCCAGGACAACGCCCACCGCTGTGGAGAGCATCATGCACTGAGCCACCACCTTGTCCACCCGGGCGAAGCGGCGGGCGCCCACGTTCTGGCTCACAAAGCTCATGGAGGTCTGGGACACGGCGTTCATGCAGGTGTAGACAAAGCCTTCGATGTTGGAGGCCGCAGTGTTGCCCGCCATCACCGCCGAGCCGAAGCTGTTCACCGAGGACTGGATGAGCACGTTGGACAGGCTGAACACCATACCCTGCACGCCGGCGGGCACCCCGATACGCAAAATCTCCCGGAACTGCGCCGGGTCGATGCGAAGCTCGTGCAGCACCAGCCGGAACGCGCCGGTGTTGTGCTGCAGGCAGACCACGACGAGATAGGCGGAAACTGTCTGGCTGATGATGGTGGCCAGGGCCACGCCCGCCACTCCCAGGGAGAACACGATGACAAACACCAGGTTCAGCACCACATTGATGATGCCCGCCAGGGTGAGGAAGTAGAGGGGCCGCCGGGTGTCGCCCACCGCCCGCAGGATAGCCGCGCCGAAGTTGTAGACCAGCAGGCTGGGCGCGCCCACGAAGTAGATGCGCAGGTAGAGGGCGGCCTGGTCGATCACGTCGTCCGGGGTCCCCATCAGGCTCAGCATGGGGCGGGAGGCCGCCACGCCCACAAAGATCAGGAACACGCCGCCCACCACCGCGGTAAGCATGGCGGTGTGCACGCCCTTGTGCACCGCGTCCATATTTTTCGCGCCGTAGCTGCGGGCAATAAGCACGTTCGCGCCCACCGAAAGGCCCACGAACAGGTTGACGATCAGGTTGATGAGCGCCGAGGTGGAACCCACCGCCGCCAGCGCCGTGTGCCCGGTATACCGGCCCACCACGATGATGTCCGCCGCGTTGAACAAAAGCTGCAGAACGCCCGAGCACATCAAGGGAAAGGAAAAGGTCAGGATCTTGCCCAGAAGCGGGCCGCTGGTCATGTTCATCTCATAGCTGCCAGCCAAGCCGATGCGCCTTCTTTCTCACACATTCGTTTCCATTCGAAAAAACAACGTCCGTGTCCTATCATAGCACAAAACGGGCCGGGCGCAAGCGGTTATTTCACATGTTCTTTACATTTCACTTCTTCACTGGCGGGCAAAAACGAAGATCAAAAAGAAAAAAGTGCCCGCCTTTGGCCAAATCTGGCCCTTTGGGCGGTTTGCTCCCTTGCATTTCACCGGGCGTATCCTATATAATAGGAACGGACTTTTTCCCGGCAGGCCGGCGGGCCCCAGGACCGGGCGCAGATCGAAAGGGTAAAGGAGAACTGAATTATGCGAACTGTCGGCACTACATCCCGCGGCGTGCGCTGCCCGGTCATCCGGGAGGGCGACGACCTGGTCAAGATCGTCACCGACGCCATCCTCGCCTGCGGCGAGGAGCAGAACATCGAATTTCAGGACAGGGACATCGTGGCCGTGACCGAGGCCGTGGTGGCCCGCAGCCAGGGCAACTACGCCAGCGTGGACGCCATCGCCGCCGACTGTGCCGCCAAGTTCGGCGCCGACACCATCGGCCTGACCTTCCCCATCCTCAGCCGCAACCGCATCGCCATCTGCCTCAAGGGCATCGCCCGCGCCTTCAAGAAGGCCTATATCCTGATGAGCTACCCCTCCGACGAGGTGGGCAACCACCTGTTCGACGAGGACCTGCTGGATGAAAAGGGCGTGAACCCCTGGAGCGACGTGCTGACCGAGGCGAAATACCGCGAGCTGTTCGGCTATGGCAAGCACCCCTTCACCGGCGTGGACTATGTGGAGTACTACGGCGAACTGTTCCGCAGCCAGGGCTGCGAGGTGGAGTTTGTGTTTGCCAACGACGTGCGGGCCATCCTGCCCTACACCAAGAACGTGCTGTGCTGCGACATCCACAGCCGCTTCCGCTCCAAACGCCGCCTGGAGGCCGCGGGCGCGGAGAAGGTGCTGCTGCTCAGCGACATCATGACCGCCCCGGTGAACGGCAGCGGCTGCAACGAGCAGTTCGGCCTGCTGGGCTCCAACAAGGCCACCGAAGACAGCGTGAAGCTCTTCCCCCGCGACTGTCAGACCTTTGTGAACGCCCTGGCCGACAGCCTGCGCAAGGCCACCGGCAAGCAGATCGAGGCCATGGTCTACGGCGATGGCGCCTTCAAGGACCCCGTGGGCAAGATCTGGGAGCTGGCGGACCCCGTGGTCAGCCCCGCCTACACCTCCGGCCTGGAAGGCCAGCCCAACGAGCTGAAACTGAAGTATCTGGCGGACAACGATTTCGCCAATCTTTCCGGCGAAGCCCTCACCGCCGCCATTAAGGACAGCATCTCCCACAAGGACGCCGACCTGAAGGGCCAGATGGCCAGCCAGGGCACCACCCCCCGCCGCCTGACCGACCTGATCGGCAGCCTGTGCGACCTGACCTCCGGCTCCGGCGACAAGGGCACCCCCATCATCTTCATCCAGGGGTATTTTGATAACTTCGCCAAGGAGACGAAGTGACCACAGATTAGCTCGGATACAAAAGCTAACGGGCGGCGCAGCTTTTGCTGCGCCGCCTGTTGGTTTTTGATGATCTTATTCCATTTCCCACATTAGCGAAATACGCGCTTGGACTCGTTTTTTCGTATCACTGTTGCCGGATTTCCGTACACGCAAACATCGTCCGGAATATCCTTTATGACTACTGCACCCATACCTACAATGGACCCACTGCCAATGGTAACTTTCTCCCGCACTGGAACACTCATTCCGATGTACGTCCTCGCTCCAATGGTTACATGCCCTGCAAGGCTTACAAACGCAGAGATTACAGAGTGGTCTCCCACTGTTACATCATGAAAAACACATGATCCCGGCTGAATCAACACGTTCGCACCGATCTGTGTGTTGCAGGAAACGAAAGTCCGATTGCAAATAATCGTGCCTGCACCGATCTTCGCCCCTGTGCCTATTGTCACAGTGGGATGGAGCAATGTGGCGAGGCTATATCCTTTTTCTGTGAGCTTTTGCGCTAGTAATGCGCGCAGCTCCGGTTCTCCAAGTGCGACCACGGCCTCTGCGCAGACTGGATCCCATTCTGCACAAAACTCCGCGAACGTATACATCGGAGCTCCGTTGACGGAGTCTTTTGCCCGAAAATCATTCAGAAGCACAATGTCCTTCCAGCGCTTCTCTCGTTCATTGATTTCTCTTGCAAGGTCGAGCACCTCTCGTCCCATGCCGCCAGCTCCATAAATCGCAAGCGTTTTCATGGCCCTCCCCCTTTACTTCTTCCTCCGTTGCGCGCCATCAGAGCCGTTCGACGCAAAGGATTTAGGCAATACCGCAAAAAGACTCTTTTCCAACGGCCACTTTTCACCATTCATTGCGGGCTGGCTTTTATTACGCTACAGATCCTGTCCACTTCTTCCATCCGAAGATTTGAATAGAGCGGGAGCGTCAGCACGCGCTGCGCTGCGTCGTACGCAATCGGCGTCTTTTGGGGGTCGTACTGCCCCTGGAAGCATTCAAATTGGTTTGTCAATGGGTAGAAGTACTTACGTGCACCGATATCGCTCTCCGCAAGCTTATCCATAACTTCATTTCGGTCTGCACCGAATGCTTTTTTATCGAACAGCACCGGAAAATAGGCATAGTTATATTGGACTTCAGGCTGAATTGCATTCAGCTGTATCCCGTTTATACCCTCCAAATGCTGGCGGTATCGTTCTACCACTGCGCGCCGCTTTTCTATCTCTTCTTCCAGATGCCGCAGATTACACAGCCCCATCGCGGCACAGAACTCATTCATTTTGGCGTTTGCGCCTACACTTGCCACTGACTCCGGACCACGAATACCAAAATTTTTCAATTCATACAATCGTTTTCCCAGTTCTGGATCCTTGTATGTCGCAGCCCCGCCCTCGATGGTATTGAACACCTTGGTGGCATGGAAGCTAAAGCAGGATATATCTCCGAAATTGCCCACGCCAATTCCTTTATAGCTTTCTCCAAACGCATGGGCAGCGTCGTACAGTACCTTAAGCCCATGCCTCCTTGCTACATCGCCGATGGCGTCAACATCGCATATATTGCCATAAACGTGCACTGGAACAATGGCGCAGGTCTTTGGGGTGATCAGTGCCTCAATCTTGGCAGAGTCTATGGTGAAGGTATGGGGATCGATATCGCAAAACACCGGCTGCAGGCCATTGCGAACAATGGCGTGCGTAGTGGACGCAAAGGTAAACGGTGTAGTAATCACCTCACCGCCCTTTGGTAGATCCAGGGCCTGCAGCGCCAGTTCGATAGCCATATGCCCGTTGGTAAACATCTCGATTTCAGGCACAGCCAAGAACATTTTAAGTTTTGCCTGCAGTTCCTTGTGCTTCTCGCCCATATTGGTAAGCCAATGAGATTCCCATATTGGCCGAATTTCTTCAACGTACTCCTCCAAAGGGGGTAAAGAAGATTGTGTGACCAGAATTTTATTTTCCATTTGTATTCACCTTTAACGTCTACATTTCCGGCATGCTGTTTCGATCATCGATTTTCTCGTCTTTCGCCTTTTTCAGGCTTTGCTTTATGGCAACGCAAACGCTTCAAAGGGCAGTTTCCCGATTTTCTCCGCATTGTGAAAGGAAGTACAAGCTTTCTCAAAACGGGCTCAGCACGACGCCCCTCTGTTCCGATACACCTTTGTTCTGCGCCGGAACCCATAATCTTCCCCGATTCATTTTCATGTCCGTTCGCGTTTCCTTGTGATTCTTTTTCCCTAATACCGGCCGGGACACCGGTAATACACAACTCGGTGCCTTGTATCGCCAAAAATTCACATCACACCATCAACCCGTTTCATTGGGACATCAAGCACGTTCGCCAAACGTTCACAGAATGATGTTTCCATTTGCCGCAAACAGTCTGAACCCCCAGTGAATCCACTATTTGCCGCCTTAACAATGGTCTGCGCGAGCGCCTCCTCATTGTTATCGCAAAAGAACAAAACAGGAGCGAGTTTGCTTTTTGTAACACACGCCGAACGGCTGGCAACCACTTTTAGTCCATGGCCCAGATAGGTAAGTATTTTAGACGGGAACGCCACCAAAAAATCGTCACTGGTGTTCAGCATACTACACCCTATATCACATTCGGCCAGGAATCTCGTAAGTTCCTCCCCCGTTTTTGTGCCCAGATACTGGACTTTTCCCTGTTCCGTCTTCTCATTCACATACGCAATTTGCCTATGCATCTCTTCTATGTTCCTGTCCGGCCCCATGCCAATAATACGAAGTTGATATTGACTGGGAAGATTGCGCATCGCTTGTATCAACAGGTACACGCCGCTGTCTTCTGTAATTATACCCGCATAAACGACAATGTGCTTTTTTGCTGCATTCGTTTCCTTGGCCCGTTCTTCCAAGAACACAGTATAATTCCCATAGGACACCGCGTATGGCGCCTGTTTTGCATACTTTTCCGGAAGGATGTCATTTACGAACAGGTATCCGTCAGCGCCTGCGATCATCTTTTCTTCTTTCCACAACAGTTCTTTGTTCTTGTGCGCTTCAGCAGACAAGCGATAGAGTTCTTCTACCTGACTGACCCAACGAAAACCAAGTTTTTTGCGCAGCGCTTGAAAGAATTGACCGAAAACCAGTGAGTGATAACTGATAACCACATCATCTTTAGCAACATTCTTTCGCAAGAAGCGCTTCAGGAAAAACAGGCTGAGATCCCCGCGCACAATGTTTTTGCCAAACACCCGCAGCACAAGGGCCGGCAGATAAACATGGGTTTCACGGTCATTGACCACAATGGTCTCCTGACGCTGAAATCCACTGTCCTGCGAGGGCATAATGGACACCAGCACGATTTTACAGTCCAGCTTTCTGAGGCATTTGAGGATAAAATCCATTTTCACAGTCCCGGCGATGCTTTGGCGCACATTCTTGCGCCGAAGGTTATCCTCCGGACTGCTGTAAAAGCCCACATAGTAAACGGTTTTCATGCCGGTTTGTTTTTCTCCTCCACTATTTCACGATAGATATGATAATAACGTGCAGACCCCACATTGATGGAAAAATTTTCTCTGGCCCAGCTCACACATCGCTCGCCGGACGCCGGAGTTTCCAGCAATGTCCGCGTTGCCTGCAACAGGCCCTGCCGACCGTCCTGCACCGCCACGACCAGGCCGGTTCCCGGGCCGATAAGTTCCGGACAGGCGGTCACATCGTACACGACCACCGGCGTGCCGCATGCCATGGCTTCCACCGTGGTCAAGCCAAAGGTTTCCATACGGCTTGGGTTCAAGAACACATCCGCCTGGCTGTAAAGTCCGGCCAGTTCCTCCTTGCTGTCAGTGGCGGGAACTGAAATCACATTGGCCGGCAATTCGCCCCTCTGCTTCATCGTTCCGACCAACACCATCGCGCATTCCGGCAGCTGTTGCGCCAGCCACAGCAGGTCATCCAGCCCCTTGCGCTCGTCCCAGAACGACGAAACGCCCAAGATCACCTTTTTCCCGTCCGGTATCAGCCCGGAACGCTGTGCTTCGCACTCTTCCGGGCGGAATGCCTGTGTGTCCACCCAGTTATAGGCGCAAAGGATATCCTTGTTGCGCAAAAAGGACTCCGCGGCCACCCGGGCTCCCCACTTACTTACGGCAGCCACTTTTAAGTGCGCCAGCCCGCACAGCCAGCGCTCTTTGTCCCTTTGCATTTTGTTCGCCCGGTCAAACAGCCAACTGGGGCAAACATCGTTCTTCGCGGGGCAATCCGCGCAGCGGGCCTGGTATCGGTCGCACAGATAGTGCAACGGATACGCGCAGCGTCCGGTAAACCACCAGCAATCGTGCAGAGTGAGCACCACCGGGATATTATTTACGGTCAGATATCGAAAAAGCGAAGGAAGATGGAGACAGTTTCCGTGGACCACATGCAGATGCACCACATCAGGTGAAAATTTTTCCAGTCGTTCGATCAGGCGCATGGTGGGCCGTTTGCTCCAATATCCCTGCAGCCCGGACAGGCGGGAAAGCAGCGCATGGGCGTTGCGCTCACTGTCGCTGATGTACCGCACAGCACAATTGTCTTCAGCGGAACCTTCCGAATAGAGCACAAGGCTCTCATGGCCGTTTTCACGACCACACTCTACCAAATCTTTCACCAGGCGACCGGTGCTTCCAACCCCGTACACGCCGTTGATGTGGGCAATTCTCATTGTTTTTTCCTCTCCACCAGCGACAGCAGGTCGTTGTAAAGCCCCTGCTTGATCTGCTGCTCATCGTGGTTTTCCCGCAGCAGGTGCGCCGCCTTTTCCGCGCAGCACTTGCGCGTTGCTTCGTCCAGGACCAATCTGCACACTGCGCTTTCGATACCGCCCTCTCTGTCCACACAGATTGCCGCGTCATTTTCTCTGAGGTACTGCCAACCGGCATTGACAGGCGGGCAGATGGCAAGCACTGTGCAACCGCTGGCCAGGCAGTCCACGATTTTTGTGGAGAAGGACAAGCGGGTAAGCAGGGCGTCCTTTCTTTTGAACGATTCCACATGCAGAGCGATGTCGCTCTCGGCATAGCGGCGGGCAAGCTCCGCGGCGGATACTGCCGGGTGAACAAAACTTGCCGCCCTATCGTTCAGCTTCGCCGCTGTTTTCTGTTTCAGCGGAGAGGCAGTATAGACATGCAGCTCCACGTCGTTTCCTTGCTCCCGCAGTTTACGCACCGCATCAGCCACCTTCGCAAGCGTGCAGTCGCGGCCGTAATAGATCCCGCCGGCATAGATTATGCGCACGCCCTTGTGTTCCGCTTTCTTGCAAGGGCCGGTCTGCGCTCCTTTGCGCAGGACTTTCAGCGGAAGGTCAAAGTACTTTTGGTACTCCTGTGCCTGCTGTTCTGTCATGGTATACGCAAATCGATACAGCGGGATCGTTTTGCGGATTGCTCCGCGCAGAAGGAACCGGTTGAGCCAGTAAAAGGGCGAGAGTCGGAACTGCCGCAACGAATACAGGTCATCGTAAACATAGGTGACCGCCGGCACGCCTGCCGCTTTGATTGCAAAACGCTGCACAGCCAGAACATAGCGGCTGTAACAAAGGGGCGCCACAATGATATCCGGAGAAGCCTGACGGACGAATTCTGCAAGCGCTTCACTTTTCACGCCGGCAAGCTGCCACAGGATCTCCCGCGTCAGGTAAAAGATTTCCCAGTTATGGCTGCGAAACAAATCGTACAGCTGCTTATTTTCCCGCTCACCTTGAGAGCCGTTTGCTTGCCCTGCAATTTCCGGCTCCACCCGCTTTCCCATTGACTCTCCTTTGAAAAGAGTCCGCAGCGCCATGTTGTCTGTGAGCTGAAAATAGCCATTGCAAACCGCATTGTCCGGCAAGCCGGGTTTGCAATAGACATTCCACAGCTGCACCGGCAGGCCCGCAAACAGGTTCAGCAAAGTATTTCCTTCGTTTGAATCACCGCGCAAACACTCACGGGTGATCAACAGTACTTTCAGGGGTTGCATATGTTGTTTCCCCTCTTTCATTAATCACCTTTTTCGCCCATGGCACCATGAACCAGGCGTTTCGTTCCAGAAGAAATACCGCAAGGGTGAACTGCATCAACGCCTCGCCGCCGTGGAACTGCACAACAGACAGGATCAGATAGGTCAGCAGATAAGCCGCAAAGGGGGATCGGAACCGCTCTTTGCGTTGACCATAAAGAAATGCCGCACACAGCCCCAGGAACCAAAGACCGCCCAGTATTCCTTCATCCAGCGCAAGCTGCATAAAGACATTGTGCATAACGTCTTCATAACTGGTAAAGCCATAGCTTTGACGCATTACTCGAAGGGCATTTCCAACACCAAAGCCCAGGGGATTATCCCGAAGCATTTGAGGGAAGCGTTCCCACATTGCTCCTCGCCCGCTTAGGTAGCCGTCAATGATCTGGGGTTCTTCCGGTTGGAGGTTTTCTGTTTCGGCCATCTCAGATTGCTTCCAGAACATCAATGAGTCGGGAACGATACTTTCTACCCCAACACGCATCATTCCGGAACCCGCCAAAAGCAACAAAATACACAGGCCATACAAAATGTACCACTTCAGGTTTTTGAATGTCAACCGAAAGACACGGTCATAAACCAAGGTCCATAGAATCAGACACAGTGAAGAAATCATTCCAACCCGAGAAGCGCCGAAGAACGCAAAAAGAATCGCGTAGGTGCCGTAGACCGCCTTCTTTTTCCCGCGCACAAAAAAACCGCCAAGGGCCAGCCAGGTTGCATCCAAATTGCGCCCTCCGCGCGTCAGGCTTGCTATTGCGGAACAGTTCACCCGCATCTGATCTGCCGAAAGAACGCCTTCCCGGTACTCCCTCAAAAGTTTCAGAACCAAGTCATAATTTTCAAGCATGTAAAACACATGCAAAATTGCAAAAGTGCAAGCTCCGACTTCCAAAAGTCTAAGCCACTGCTCTTTTGTAAAATCCGCCCCCACATTCAGCACCGTAACGATCAGATAAAGCCCAAACGCCCAATGCAAAATGCTTTTGGAAAGGCCGTACTGCGGCCATCGAATCAGCGCAAGGACATATACCAGCACAAAAAGCCCAAGTATCGACCAGTGAGGGAGTCGAAGGTGGGGAAGCAGAATCATAAGATATGGAGCAAATACCAGTGAGAAAAAGTAGCACAGGCTTGCAGGGATACTTCCATTATCGGTGGGAATGGAGAAAAACTGAAAGGAGGGGACATAAAGCAGGATCAGCTGGATTAACAAAAGTCTCCATCGGATCTTATTTGAATAGAGGCGTCCTATTGTGTCAACCATTTCTTTCCTCGTTCTTTAAATAGAAGTTTTCGATTTGCGCACAGCATATCGCTATATCGTATTTTCGAAGTTCCAGATGCGTAGGCTGGCGTTTGGATTCCAGTATGGCCTCACACCATCTTTCAGGTTCAGCCAAGGGCAGTTGGCAAACGTTCTCCTCCTGGATATTCCCACTAATCGGGCGAAGTATTACTTCATTCGTGATTCGGTCTGAGAAGAAACATGCAAGGCCGTTTACCTGAGCTTCCAGCGCCACAATGGCAAACCCCTCATATCGGCTGGGCAGGCAGAATACATCCATCGAGGAATATAGCTTAGCCACATCCTCCCGGGCGCCAGTGAAAATCACCGCACGCTCCAATCCAAGCTGTTTAATCTGGTTTTTTACCTGCTGCTCCAGTTCGCCTTCACCAACCAGAAGCAACTTGGCCTCCGGGCGCTTCTGCTTGATCAGTTTGAATACATGCAGTAAGAACTCATGGTTCTTTGCATAAGTGAACCGCCCCACATGGCCCACCACAAAAGCACTATTGGGTATGTCCAACTCCTGCCGCAGCTGAGCGCGGGCCATCGGGTCGAAAGTGAACTTTTCTGTATCAATGGCGTTGGGCATCACATAGACTTTTCCTTTTTCGAAGGCCCGGTCTCCGTACATCCAGCGCCCGGCTTTTTCGCCGCAGGCAAACCACGCGGTGGCAAAAAGTTTATTAAAAGGACGAAGCAGATACTTCAGCAAGGTCTTTTTCCCCTCGCCCCAGGCGGCAGTGGAGTGATTGTGACAGATGCGCACCGGCACTCCGGCACGCCAGGCAGCAAAGAGCGCGAACACCGACATGGTGGACAGATGGGCATGCACCACCTTGTAGCCGTGCTCCCGGAACGCACCGTACAGTGCCTTGTGATAGGCCAGCGGATGGCTGTAGGCCGGGATGGGGTAGATTCCCGCTCCGAGGCGCTCCAGTTCTGCACGCTGCGGAAAAGTGCTGTCTTCGGCAAAGTAAAAGTCAAACTGTATCTGCTTGTGGTCGATGTGGCGGTAATAATTCATTACCACTGCCTCGATGCCGCCGCTGTCCATACGGTTGAGCACCTGGGCAATGCGAATCGGTTTGCTCACTGGCTTTTCCTCGCTTTGAACATCTTGATTCTCGGGATAGCCCCCATTCAATTCTCCCGAATGTCACGCTTGATGTAACGTTTAACAAAACTCTTCCACATCAAGATCCCGTCTCCGTACCATAATCGTTTGCAGCGTGTGACAAACTTGCGCCGTTGCAATTCAAGTTTGCTACCTGAAATCTTTTTTGCTGTGGCATCGTATCGAACGTCCCGCATCACATACGGCGGATGCTTCAGCGGGAAGGTACAAGGGTGTACTTCTTGCACATATGCTCGTTGGGTCTTTTTATCCAGCTTCCGCCACTCCACACCGTGAGTAGCGTCGTCAGTTGCTCCCATCTGCCGAACCATATTTTTCTTCGCGCAAATACATAACTGTCCCTCCAGCCGCTTCTGCAGTGCATAGTAAAACTCGCTCCCGGGCAGATGTCCATCATAACGGCCATCCACATCGAGCTGTTTGTAGACCGTTTTAAACCCCGGAAGCATCCTTAATATCCCATTTCGATAATACGGTTCCTTCAACCAATCATCGGTGTCAAAAATCTGCGTGGTTCTCTTCCAAACTGCATCGCCTGTGCCCGGCCCCATATAGCCGGAAAAGAAGTAATCGTACGGCGTTTCCGTGTTTTCATCTACGAGGATCCGCCCGGCTATGCCTTGAATCCTAAGATCATCTTTATACTTTTCCAGGAGCTCAGCGCAAAAGGCATAGTAAGAGGGATCGGCAATAGTGTCATCTTCAAACACAATGGCACGATCCACAACAGCGAACACAAACGCGTTGGTTTTACGCATCATCGCATACATGCCGTTGTTTTTTTCTTCATATAATTTATACACCTTACAGTCCCAGTCAATCATAGACTCCACTATGCGCCTGGATTCGTAGATTTTTTCCCACTCTGCCTCGTTCCTTCCGCCATCAGAGATCAGGAACAGAGTACTAGGTCTTGCTTCACAAACCGGTGCGAAAGTCTCACGCTGCAGCTGTGGGCGGATCCACAAATAAATCACCACCGGCACATCCACCAGAAAAGGTTTCATATATCGTTCCTCCTTCTTAGCCCTTTGAACTTGGCCCAGATCTTTTTTAAAATCGCCGTTACAACCGCTCTTTCCTGCCAATTCATAACAAATACTACGCTTACAAGCAGGTACGCCACACATACAATTGCGCCTTTGGCTACCAGTCTCCCCCAATTGAGCGCCGTGAACCCACGGAGCAGCAAAAACGCCACCAACATTGATGGGAAATATATCGCCATTGGCCCGTAGATTCTTTTAATATATTGTGAAAGGTCGATACTTAAATATTTTTTATAAAAGATCATTCGAGCCAATTCACGCAAAAGATACCCTATGCAGATAACCATACCGCACCCAAACGCTCCCATTGCCCTGGTCACTGCGCAACCTGCAACAAGTATCCCCGCTGAAAAAATCAAATTCGAAATGGCGATTGGCTTCAGGAACCCCCGTGCAGTCATGGCTGTGGAGAAAACTGTTTGTGGTGCTGCCAACAGTTCCGCCACAAGAAGTGCACAAGCAACTCCGTAGGCCGGAGCATATTCCGACCCCATCCACAGCACAAAAAACTCCTTACCAATCAAGAAGAATCCTGCCAAAATCAAGGAGGCCAGCATCATCAGAAGTCGACCAACCTTAATTGCCAGTGCAGTCAGCGCCTGCGGTGCGTTCTCCCGTTCAAAAAGGCGCATCACTTTGGGTAAAAACATTCCTCCAATGGCGGCCGTCAGCAAATATGCATACCCATTGAGCGTAGTAGCCGCACCATAAATCGCCGTTTCAAGAGACCCGCGGCCAATGGCAACAATAGACGGCATAAGGCCTGTACTCAAAGTGGATGCCACGCCCATGACTGCCGTCCAAACAGAAAAGGAAAGCAGTTCTCGAAGCATGTTGAGATCCAGACGATCCCTTTGGGGGCGAAGGTTCAACCTATGGCGAACCACCCACAATTTAAACAGAATCGCCGCTGCTCCACTGACGATATTAGCCGCTACGAGTGAATACAGCCCGCCTCCACGGGTAAGAGCTACTACTACCAAAATGATGGTCAGAACTCTTGTGAGCAGTTCGCTGAACTTCAGCGCGACAAACTCCTCACAGGCGTTCAGCATTCCGTTGAGCGGCGTGTAAGCAAACGCGAACAGGTTGTAGCCAACCACCATTACATATACAACGCGGAAAGATGCAAGTTCGTTCGCTGTAAGGCTATTGTATATTGACCCCAGAAAAAAGAAAAGAATCGACGCTACAAGGAGCGCCAGCCCATCAATCGCCAGATACAAACGGTTGACCAGGCCATAAAACCGAGCCATTCCCTCAACATCATTTTTCGCGCGGTACTGCGCCCCGAAACGAGATAGGGCAGTGCCGATACCAAAATCAAACATCAGGATGCTGATAAGTGAAACTGCCAGCGTATACAGTCCATACTGACTCTGCCCGATCTGGCGGATCATCCACGGAGTATATATCATCCCTGCGACGATGTTTACCGCCAAAGACAAATATGCCATGGCACTTCCTGACAGAATCTGTCGATTGCTTTTTTTTTCGATGTTTTCGTCCATGAAAATTCTCTCACAGTTATGAGACTTCGCATACCTGTCGAACGAATATATTCGCAAGATACACTCACACTATCTTTTCATCATTCTTCATGCCGCCGAAAGCAGTCATGAAGAGAATTTTGATGTCAAGCCAGAAGCTCCAGTTTTCGATGTACCAGATGTCATACTCCACCCGTTTTTCGATGCTGGTATCGCCCCGCAGGCCGTTCACTTGGGCCCAGCCGGTGATTCCTGGCCTCACCTGCTGGCGTACAAGGTAGAGGGGGATCTCCTCCTTAAAGTGATTCACATGGAACGGGACCTCCGGCCGCGGGCCGATGAGGCTCATATCCCCTTTCAGTACATTGAAGAACTGAGGCAGTTCGTCGATGCTGTACTTTCGGATAAAACTGCCGAATTTCGTTTTGCGCGGATCGGCGCTGGTGCTCCAGCCAGTGTCCTCGGTCCCAGTGATGCGCATACTGCGGAACTTCCACATACGGAACGGCTTTTTGTTCCGCCCCACACGTTCCTGCTTGAAAAGGATGGGGCCAGGACTGGAAAGGCGCACGCCGATGGCTGCAAACAACATGATCGGGCTGGTAAGAAGAATGAGGACAAGCGAGCCGGCCACATCCATTCCCCGTTTGATCATCCGCCACATCACATTGTCCAGCGGGGTGGTGCGCATATTGATAAGCTTCGTGCGGCCCACCACATCAATGGTTGGGTAAGAGGGGATGTAATCGTTGTAAAAGGGAATGATGCTGATGCGCACGCCGGTCTTGTCCGCGGTGGTCAGCACCTGCTTCATATAGCCGATCTCGTCCGGCTCCAACGCCGCCACGACTTCGTCCACCAGGCGTCCATCCAGCACCTGTTCCAGTTCGTCAAAGGTGCCCAGCCGCTGCCCCAACTCCGGGCAGTTATCTTCGCTCACATAGCCGTCCACTGTGAACCCCATATGAGGATTGCGCTTCACGTCCTCGATATACTGATGAGCGAAGTGGCCGCTGCCTACCACCACCACATGTTTCTGGTTGTAACCCAGCTTGCGGTAATGGCGCAAAAGCGCCCGCGCAAAAGTACGTTTGGAAAGGACGAACAAGTTGGAGTAGAGCCAGAACAAAAACAGCGCCACACGGGAGAATTCGCTCATGCGCACCAAGTACATCAGGGCCATAAGAGACAGCACACCGACGCCATTGATGAGCAGGATCGTTAGTGCTTCGCTGCCCATCTGCTTGAACCGGTAGGAGCCATACAGTCCGGCAAAAAAATACACCAGTACGAGCAGCGCGCTGTAAGCGAAAGCCACTGCCCAATAGACCGGCTCATTCAGCCAAACAATAGGGCCGCTATGTCCCTCCAGCAAAAAGAATTTGGTGAGCAGCGCAGCAAAGTACGCTGTAAAAATCAGGATCAAATCCGAAAGAAGATTCAGTCCGTTGATCAGACGTTGATTTTTCCGAATCAAGGGCGTTCGTCCCCCTTTTTAGATGGTGTGCATGTATAGTTGATTTATTATATCACAAATAGCCACAGTTGCCAACTACGCTGGAATCCGTCGGTCTCTAGTTCATGTAGGTTTGTCAAACATATTGGACAGTGAACTCATAAGGAGAAAGCCAGTTGAGAGGCCTCATGGGGAAATTGTT